>JAISKN010000339.1 GCA_031260925.1 Prevotellaceae bacterium
GAAACATTTGCATTGAAACCAGCAGAGTTTGACCCAAGAAAATATCTCGGTCCCGCTCGCGACAATATGCAAAAACTCTACAAGCACAAAATCGAAAACGTACTTGGCAGCGCAGGAAAAGCAGCGTGAAAACTAAGAGTTAAGAACTAAAAGTTAAGAATTAAAGAGGTTTTTTGACCTCTTTTTTTTGTTTTATGGAAAAATATATACAAAAAAATGCTGCACAAATGTTATGCAGCATTTCCCCTATTAAACAATATTTTTCAAAATTTTGTGCGCAGAATGAGACTCGAACTCACACGCGATTTGGCTCTTTTTTTGCAATGCAATACGCTGATTTTCAGTATATTATATTTTTTATTTTTTTCTATTCTGACACTTTTTTGACACGAATATTTTTTTTATATATATTTGATTATCAATATTTTATACTTTGCCTTACTACACGCGCGGGGGCGGTGGTGGGGCGTTTTTAATAATCAATTCATTGGAAAATAAACCCATTTGCCATTTATAAAAGCAAAAAAGGAATACCTTATTCCATACTCACTATTTTTATTTTCCAAAAATTCCAAACTATAACATTCAATATTTGGTTTAAATTTATCAACAAGTCGTTCCATTATTCCAGGACAGACATTACAATTATTTGATATTACATCATTAGTATTAAATTCGGTTGCTCTGCATACTGTTTTGTTGCTAAATCTGTCATTTTGTATAGTGATTTGTTCGGATAATTCACTAAACATTTTATTTATATTTTGAAATGCTGTTGTATAAAAATTATCTGTAAAAACAGTACGACAATCGTATAATGTTGGTTGGTGTTGTAAAAATACTTCCACTAAATCATTATTATTTTTTGACAAAAATATTTTAAAATAATTTTCCGCTTCTTTTTCGCTGTCAGATTTTTCAATAAAATTTGTTATTGTTATATTTTTAGTTGTTTCTACAATAGCAACAACTTCGTATTCTATTGTAACTTTATGTGTAATATTTTCGTTTTGAAACCATAATGATAAATTGTTAGAAATTGGCTCTGTTAGTGGAACAAGTCCGTATGAATATTGTTCTTGTCTCTTATATGCTCGCTTATTAGAGTCAATTAAAAAAACATTGCAAGTTCCTTTACTGCCAGCAACTGCTTTTAAAGCCATATTTGCAAGATTTAATCTTATATCCATAGACATAATTTGGTCAAATATGTTTGATTTTATATTAGAATTTTTGTCATCAATCGTTCTAAAACTATAACACCACTCAACAGTATTAGGGGGTAATGGAATTTTTATTGTTTCAGTATTTTTTCCTCCTGCATACACTGCATTACCAGCACTATTAAGTGTAAATCTACCCTCCATAACTTTTACTACACTTCTGTTTTTTTCTACTGTCTGTCCGTTAGATAAAAAAGTAATAAGTGTTAAACACAAAATTGTAAAAATTTTTCTCATAATTTTTTAGTTTTTAATTTTTTTTGAAAGTGTGCAGTTAATCGCCAATATTATGCAAATAAAGCATAATACCATAATGCTTTTGTTATCACCTTTTTTAAAGGTATGTTTTACAGCAAAGGAATACGAATTTGTTTTATTATACCCGCCACAATCTTTTACAATATCATTCAACTCTTTATCAGAAGTATCATAATTTTGTATAATACTATTGTATTCTAACAATTCTTTTTCAGAAATTGTTTTGTTTAGTTGTTTTTTATGTAGGAAAAACAATTTATTAATTGGCGTTATTTTCATATTTAATTATTTAATAATTCTAATTCTTTGTTATTCAATAATATAGATAATATTTCTTTCTGTTTACTTTCCCTAACTTGTATCTGCACAACAACATTTGGTGCATCATCAGGACATAAATGTTTGTCAATATCACGGAGATTGATATATTTTTCAGGATATTTGATAATATCTACAATATCCATTTCAAAAACTACTGCAATTTGCAATAATAGTTCATACGACAATTTTCTATCGCCGTTTTCAATTAGCCCGTAACCTGCCTGTTTCATTCCGATTTTTTGAGCAAGATACTCTTGACTAAAACCTTTTTCATTCCTTATTTTGACAATATTTGCCAAAATACTACTGTTACATTCTGAATTTTTCATAATTTTTTAAAATTAATTGATTTATAATAAGTTGCAATGATTTAATAATTTTTAACTGCAAATTGCATTTGAATTACTGCAAAATGCAGTATCTTTGCACCGTCAAATAATTAGACAAAAGTATAATCATTTTAATAAATTTAAAAAACTATGAAAATTAAAATCAATTTAAGAAGATAAATTTTTCGGTAAAACGTATTGCTCGCCTAAAAGCCGCAAAGATAAAAAAGACGGCGCGTGGGAATTAATCGAAAAGGAGGCTGCCGTATGAAAAAACTACTGAAAGCCGCCTACAACAAAAGTGAGCAAATACTCACGCTTGTTTATTACCGTGCCGTTATTTGTACGGACAATCTGGCAGATGCAATTAATAACTGTTTTGCGCCTGCAATGCCCGAAATCAGCACTATTTTATTGCGTAATCTTTGGGATATGCAGGGCTTAGAAATAGAATGCCCACAAAGATTATTGCCCGATTTACACCTTTTTTTAGAAGAGGTTACAGGTATTGACTTTAAAATAAAAAAAATGCTAACACACGCCTCATATTTCGCTGGCATTGGCGGTTTTTGCTTGGGTGCAGAACGCGCGGGTATAGAAACCGTCTATACCTGCGAAATTGACCAATACCGCCACGAATGGCTAAAATACAAATATGCAAATGCAAATGCAAAACACGAAACCGACATCAGAACATCAACAGGAATTGCCGCTGACATTTTTTCAGCAGGATTTCCATGCCAAGACATCAGCATTGCCAACCCAAAAGGTAAAGGTTTGCAAGGCGAGCGGTCGGGGCTATTGTTCGACTTTTTCGCAGCCGTTAGCCGTTTTCGACCGCAGTTTTTCGTTTTGGAAAATTCCCCAAACGTTATTTCCAAAAAGGAAATCGCTTTGCAAATTTTTGGGGAAATTGCCACGCTGCGGTATAATGCTGAATGGGCAATTATACCAAAACGCGCCTTTGGTTACGCGGACGAGAGAGCGATTTATTCTCGTTGCCTACGATAACGAAAAGCGATGCAATCCGGGTAACAGAATTTTCGATAGAGAATTTATGCAATCGAGTATCGAACAAATTAGCCAACAAAGAAAGTTGGAATTTGAACTTACCCGAAGTTCTGGCAGTGAAAAGAGGTAATCAAAACCGAAAAGGTGTTGATTTGCACGCCGTCAGATGTTGAGTGGTTGGAATATTCCGAAACGGAATTAAAAACGCCGTCCGACTTTGAATTTTCGGGCGCACGGCGTTTTGTGTTCCCGCCATTGCTGAGCAAAAAAGAGTTTGACAATGTTTTTCAGCGTATAAATTGTTTCACAAACGGCACATTGATTTTTGACGACTGCCGTATGTATTTCCAAGCGCGTGAAGACCACAACGCAAAAATCCGCTTGTTAGTCGGGCGCAAACGTCAAAAAATGATAGACATTTACGCTGTCGGACACGGCTTTACCGAAGTGCCGCCGATGTTTTTCACTTTTGCTACCGATATTATTATGTTCAAAACAACGGACGACATTACACGGCGCAAAAACTGCATAAAAGACTTTAATGCAACCGTAAGACTGCAAACCGAAGTAAATACAAAGGCACAAAAACAGCCCCATTTTTGCAAACACTTTAAATTTTCGTAACTATGCAAGAGCAAAAATACAAAGCAATGTACAAAAGCGAAATTGCGCGGGCTGCGGGTGTGTCGCCCCCGATTTTTCGTAAGTGGCTTAAAAAAAAACGAGGCTGAATTGTTAAAATTTAATTATATCCCTAACGACAATATTATACCACCGTCTGCCGTGAAATTTATTTGTGAAAAATATGTTATTATTTTGGAATAAATTTGTATCTTTGCAAAAATTTTAAAACGTAAATATTATGGCAAAAGTTATTTTAGAGTATAATCCTAAAAATGCTACTGCACAAAAAACTTTGCAGTATGTTCTTTCTTTGGGTGTGTTTGCACAAAAAGAACGTTTAAACGGGCTTGATGAAGCAATTTTAGATGTGCAACACGGACGTATTCACAGAGCAAAAAACACAAAAGAATTATTTAAAAATGTTGTCAAAAGTACCGCCAAAGCCTAAATATATCATTGAATATACCAATAAGTTTGATAAAGATTTACAGAAACTTATTAAACGCGGTTATGATACAAAATTGTTATATTCGGTTATTGAAGACCTTTCTATGTCGGGCAAACTTCCTACTAATTATAAACCTCACAAATTAAAAGGGGAATATGCTGGAGCGTGGGAATGCCACATAAAGCCCGATTGGTTATTAGTTTGGAAACAAAATGATAATGAATTGGTATTGTTGATGCTTGCCACAGGCACGCACTCAGATTTATTTTAATAAGCGTTAAATTAAAGCCGTTTTTCAACGGCTTTTTTTGTGTTTAATTTCGTTTAATTTCGTTGATTTGTGAAACCCACCATTGCACCGCATATTAATTTTGCGGTGTAATTTTTTTATTAGTAATCAAAATGGGCAAAAAATTAACAAGAAATCAGTTACACACAATTCAGGTAAAAGCAAAAGAATTGAGGCAGCGCGCAGGGTTTAAAACCGTGAGCGTAAAAAAGTACAATCTCAAACAGTGTGAGGCTGTGAAAAAAGCAGCGCAAATTGTTTTGCACAAGCCAAAACAAAAATCTTTTAGGTTTAAAAAGTAAAGCACTGCCTTATAGCCGCTTGTTACTTAATTTTTCAGCGGTTGTAGTGCTTTTTGAAATATTAGTGGCTTATGAAAAGTTACTTCAACAGAACAAAAAAAATGAGTTAAGTTTCATTGATTAGGAATAACAATGAATAATGCACTTCCTTTTTTCTAAACGCCAACAACGGTATTAGTTTTTTTAATTCAAAATTAATTTTTTAACAATATA
>JAISKN010000342.1 GCA_031260925.1 Prevotellaceae bacterium
AGAAATAATCGTAAATCGTAAATCAACAATCGTAAATCAACAATCGTAAATCGTAAATCAACTTGAACTGTTTTGGCAAAAATATTGTTTTGACTACTTTTGGCGAAAGCCATTCAGAGTTTATCGGTGGAGTTTTAGACGGCTTTCCGTCAAATTTTTCTATTGATTTTGAGGCGATTAACTCCGAACTGCAACGCCGAAAAACAGGCAATTTTTCCTTTACATCTCAACGAAAAGAGAACGATTGCGCGCAGTTTATCTCAGGCATTTTCGAGGGCAAAACCACAGGCGCGCCGATTGCATTTTTAATAAAAAATTCCGATGCGCAAAGTGCTGATTATGAGGAGTTAAAAAACATTTACCGCAACGGACACGCCGATTTTACCTATCAACAAAAATATGGCATTCGAGATTATCGCGGAGGCGGCAGAGCCTCTGCGCGCGAAACTGCGGTGCGTGTTGTTGCAGGCGCATTGGCAAAGCAATTTTTAGCAACAAAAGGAATTTTTATTGATGGTTTTGTGTCGCAAATATCTCGGTGTCATTCCCGCGAAGGCGGGAATCCCCTGAAAAATGAAGTGATTGCGGGTTTGACCCGCAATGACAACACTCTGACACAAGCGATGTTGCAGGAAATTGAAACTGCGCAAAAAAACAGTAATTCTGTCGGCGGAGTAGTTTCGTGCGTTATAAAAGGCGTGCCTGCGGGCGTTGGCGAGCCGATTTATGATAAATTGCAGGCGCGGCTGGCTTATGCGATGCTGTCAATTCCCGCTGCGAAAGGCTTTGAGTACGGCTGCGGTTTTGAGAGTGCAAAAATGCTCGGCTCAGAAATGAACGATGTTTTTGTTTGCGAAAACGGAAAAATTCAGACAAAAACAAATAATTGCGGGGGAATTTTAGGCGGGATTTCCACAGGCGGCGATATTGTTTTTCGCGTTGCTTTTAAGCCTGCTTCGAGCATTGCACAAAAGCAGCAAACCGTTGATATTGACGGAAACAGGCAGGAGTACAAAATTCACGGCAGGCACGATGTTTGCTTTGTTCCGCGCGCCGTTCCCGTTGTTGAGGCAATGGCTGCGCTGGTGGTAGCAGATTTTATTGTACAGTAAAATTTGCACAATAAAAGAATTAATGTAATATTTTACTACAAGAAATACAGCAAAAATCAGAATAAACTATTTCTAATTTTGACAATGCAAAGGTAATTATTTTTTTTGTTAAAATTTTTATTGTATTAAAAAAAACAGTAATTTTGCACAATAAAAAAAACAGACAATGAATAATAAAATTGCAGTAATTGGTTTGGGCTATGTGGGGTTGCCTTTGGCGATTGAGTTCGGCAAAAAATACCGCGTTGTAGGGTTTGACATTAACAAAACCCGCGTTTCCGAGTTGCAAAACGGCAAAGACCACACGCTCGAAGCCGATTTGAACGGAATGAAAACCGCAACGGAACTTGTAAAAAATTCCGAAATCGGTTTGTCGTTTTCGTGCGAAGAGAACGATTTAAAAGCGTGCAACACCTACATCGTAACCGTTCCAACGCCGATTGACAGGTTTAACACGCCCGATTTAACGCCGCTCGTAAAAGCATCTGAAATGCTTGGGCGCGTGATTTCCAAAAACGACATAGTGATTTACGAATCAACTACTTACCCCGGCTGTACGGAAGAAGATTGTGTGCCTGCCATTGAGCGCGTTTCTGGTTTGAAATTCAATGTGGATTTTTTCGCTGGCTACTCGCCAGAGAGAATTAACCCCGGCGACAAAGTTAATACGCTGACCACGATTAAAAAAGTTACCTCTGGCTCAACGCCTGAAATCGCCGAGCAGGTCGATGCGCTCTACCGTTCAATTATCACAGCGGGAACGCACAAAGCGGCTTGTATAAAAGTTGCTGAGGCATCAAAAATTATTGAAAACACGCAGCGCGACATCAATATTTCGTTTATGAACGAACTTGCGCTGATTTTTGACCGTATCGGAATTGATACCAATGATGTAATCGAGGCGGCTGGCACAAAATGGAATTTTCTCAAATATCGACCGGGACTTGTCGGCGGGCATTGCATTTCGGTTGACCCCTATTATTTGGCGAAAAAAGCCGAAACATCGGGCTATGTGCCGCAGGTGATTTTGTCGGGAAGGCATGTTAATAACAGCATTGCGCCCTTTATTGCCGACAAAGTGATAAAGTTGATGATACAGAAAGACCACAAAATCAAAGATGCCAACGTGCTGATTTTGGGAGTAACTTTCAAAGAAAATTGTCCCGATATTCGCAACACAAAAGTGGTTGATATTTACCACGAACTAAAAGAATTTGGAGTAAATGTTGATATTTACGACACTTGGGTTGATAATGCCGAATTGCAGCACGAGTATGGAGTTTCGACAATAAAAAATGTTGATGATAACAAAAAATATGCGGCGGTAATTCTTGCCGTTGCCCACAACGAGTTTCAGCAATTTGACTTTGCAAAATACAAGCAGGAAAACTCTGTGATTTTCGATGTCAAAGCCGTTGTCGATAGAAGGTTTGTTGATGGAAGGCTGTAATTTTTGATATTGTAAAGCACGCAGATAACGCAGATTGTTAATCAGTTAACAATTTGCGTTTATCTGTTTTAAATTAGATTAAATAAGCCTAAAAAGTTAGGTGTCATTGCGGGCTTGACCCGCAATCGATTGAAATATAGCACATTAGCGATTGCGGGTCAAGCCCGCAATGACACGAGAATTTTATTATAAAAATGCCTTTTTAATAAAATCTGCGTAAATCTGTCTAATCCGTGTTATCTGCGTGCGTAAAAATTTCTCAAAATCATTTGTTCAATCTCTTTGACAACATCTTTTCGTTTGCCCGAAAAATTATTTACCAAAATTGTGATTGCATAACTGCGTTCATCGTCAATGATATAGCCTGCGTAACACTGCACTCTGGCGATGCTGCCGCTTTTGAGAAATGCTTTGCCTTGCAGCGGCGTATCTTTTAGAAAATTTTTTACCGTTCCGCTCTTGCCTGCCGTTGGCAACGATTCGAGAAAAACAGCGCGGTTTTTACTCTCGTTCGCCATATAAATCAGCACGTCATTGACGAATTTTGCGCTGATTGCGCTGTGCGGCGACAGTCCGCTGCCGTCTTGAATGAAAAATGTGGAAACATCAAGCCCTTTGCTTGCCCAAAATTTTTTCACAACATCAAGACTTCGCGCCAAAGTTCCCTGCTGATTTTTTTCGTCAATAGACAGATATTTTAAAATATGCTCTGCAAACGAGTTGTTGCTGTGATGATTAGTGCTTTTTATGATTGCCGAAAGCGGCGGCGAAAAATAGATGTGCAGAGTTCTTAGCCCCCCTGCCCCCCTCAGGGTGGAGTTCGCGTTCTCCCCTTGTGGGGGAGTTAGAGGGGGCTTGCTGTTGGTTTTCACTCCGTATGTTTTTATTCCTTTTTCCGTCAAATAACCGCTCAACGCCTTCGCTGCCGCCAATGGCGGATTTGAAATGTCGGTTTTGACCGTAAAACTGTCTTTATTTGCCTCTATTGCACCGAATATCAGGCGTTTATTGTCGTAGGGCATTCCGTAAAAATACGCGCTGTCGCCGCAATTTTTTCGTGCTACAAGGTGATTTTCAAACACAAAACCATCAATTTTTGGTACAATTTTTATAATTTCGGGTGTCGTACCTTGCGCACCCGATTTGAATGTTACTTTCACAGTATTGTCCCAAACAGAAAGCCCATAAACGCCTGC
>JAISKN010000156.1 GCA_031260925.1 Prevotellaceae bacterium
CACGCCGACATCGGAAGTTATCAAAGCCTCCTCAATACTGTCAAGAATTTCATCGTCAATTTTTGATTTTCCGCCGATTGCGCGCCCAATTTTATCAAAAATAGACGTTTTAGTTTTAGTTAAACCTTTGTCTAAAACTTCTTTATTCTCTTTTTTAAACCAATTATTAAACATACCTTTTTGGATTATGAATTATGAAATATGAATTATGATTTATGATTTTTTTGAATAAGTGTAACCAAATTCTTAATGTAATGCTTTGCGTCTTTGTGCCTTCGCGCCTTTGCGTTCAAAAAATATTTTTCAAAAAATTATTTTTTCGAGCGAATTAACAGATTTTCCGTTTTGCCAAAGTTCAAAAATGAGTTTTGTCGAAACGGCATTTTTATTGAAATTTCCGACAATGCCTATTGTTTCGCCTGCAATGACTTTGTCGCCTGCATTTTTGAATGTCTGCACAAGATTTTTGTAAATAGAAATGTAGCCGTTTTCGTGCTGAACAGAAACCACATAGCCGTTTTCGAGCGAAAGCAACGCCAATATTACAGTGCCGTTTGCTGCCGAAAACACGTTCTCGCCCGATTTGCAGGCAATCTCAATGCCATTTTTAGTGCTGTTTTTTGCAATAATTCCGTTTGCAACAGGTGCAGAAAACAACTCTATTTTTATTGTTTTTTTCTCGTCAATTTTCGTTACAGGCGAGTAATAATCGCTGTTTTCGTATTGTTCGGTAAATTTTTGTTCGCGTTTTGATTTTACATCTGCCAATTCTTTCCATTTTTCAGGCGAAATATTTTTTTCTTTTGAAATGGAATCAATTTTAATGTTGCCGTCAATAATATTTTTCATTGTTTCCATTTGCAATTCTTGAAAATGCACCTGATTTTGCAGCGAATCAATGCGCAAAACTTCGGTTGTCAGACGGCTGCGCACCGAAATATCAGAAAAACCGGGGAGAAAATGTTTTACAGGAGTGTATAAAATCAGGAGCGACATCAGTGCAAAAACGATTATCAAAGCCGCACTGAAATACAAAAACGCACTGAACCGCGAAAGTTGAATATGAAACACCTCTTCTAACGTTTTTTCGTTGAGAATGAATAGTTTATATTTAAAACGCAGCCGTTCCCAAAACTCTTTTTTGTTTGATTTTTTCTTTGATTTAGCCATTTTTTTAACAAAAAAAATTTTTGCAAATATACTAAATTTTTTTTATTACCTTTGCGCAATAAAAAAAATAAATCTTAAAAAATATATAACTAATTGATTTTGAATAAGTTTCCTGCAAAAATAGAAAAAGAAATCATTGCAAATTTGCCTGTTGTGAAAACAGATTGCGAAATTGTGATTGTTGATGCTGAAAAGAAAATTGATTTGGCGGTAAAGGAGTTGTATCTGTCGGACTATGTCGGTTTTGACACTGAAACAAAACCAAGTTTTACACGCGGAAAAATCAATAAAGTTGCTCTGCTGCAACTTTCAACTGATAAAAAATGTTTTCTTTTTCAACTGCACAAAATTGGCAAAAGTGCGGCTATAAAAGAGTTTATGGAGTCAGATAAAAATTTAAAAATCGGACTTTCGATTAGAGATGATTTTAGAATGTTGAATAAGTGGCAACCGATGCAGCCGCAGAATTTTGTTGATTTGCAGAATTTTGTTAAAGATTTTGACATTGAGGAACTTGGTTTGCAGAAAATTTTTGCGATAATTTTCAATCAAAAAATCTCCAAAAGCGAGCAACTTTCAAATTGGGAAAACTCCACTCTCACTCGCGCCCAACAACTTTACGCCGCCACAGACGCTTGGGCTTGCAGAGAAATTTATCTGCAACTTTTAAAAGTTAATGCTCAATAAATTGCTTGCCAAATTTATACCATTTATATGTGAATAAAATGAAGAAACCTGTCATTCCCGCGCAGGCGGGAATCCCATTTATACATTGCAGTAAGGGGATTCCCGCCTGCGCGGGAAGGACAGTTTTTTTTTAGTTACTACAAAAACTTATTTCATAGCACCTCAAAAAAAATATTTTATACTTCTGAATTAGGAATTTCAGGCTCTTGATTTGGGATTTCTGCCTCGTCATCGTCTTTGCGGGAAGTCCACCAACCAAAAACTGCTGCTAAAATAAGCGCGCACCAAATGATTTTTCCGCCGATTTTGTTCCAAAAACCAATAGACGGCGTTTCGGGAACAGTAACATTAAAATCAGTTTTTAATGTTTCAAAATCTTCGGCATCAAGGTCGTAGTAAGTGTCTTTTGCATCGTTGATTAACACATACTTGGTTTCGCCGTAGTTCCACATTGGCACCCAAAAAATTGAAAACTGTTCGTACATAACGCCGAGATTAACGTGTTCGCCTTCGCCGACAGTTAGCTCAGCAGGAAGTTCTTGCGCCACCTCAATTTTTACGCCGTTGCTGTAAAAAATGATACCTCTTGCCGACACAGAATTTGCTGCAAAAAACAGACCGCCGAGCAAAGTCATAGTAAAAATTACTTTTCTCATAATTATTTTTTTTTAGAGATTAATATTATAAATTTATTTTTTAAATTAAAATTTTTTGCTTTTTTTTACATACCAAGCAAATAAGAATGTGAGCCTGTTGAAAGAAATAACAAGGTAAGTTTATCATCTTCTTGCAGCCACGTCATAAGCCAATCGCTTGTGATATGGCATTCCCAAACTCCTGCAAAATTGCCTTTTAATTTGTGAGGTCTGTATTTTTCAGGCAATTTACCTGTTGAAGCCAATATTTTAACAGCCTTTTCAATCAATTTCAAATCTAAATTTTGCTTTTCGCACAACACAAAATCTTTTTTAAATTGATTGGCAACGTCAATCGAATATTTAAAAACCTGTCCTTGCGTCAGAATAAACTCAACTTGCGATTTTTTCATTGTAAAACTTCTTCGATAAAATTATTAACGTCTTTTATTCGAGTAACTCTGCCTGCTTTTACGTCTTCCAAAGCCAATTCCAACGGACTTTTTTCCGTTTTATATGGCTGTTCAAAAACGCCTAACGACAATAAATAATTAATCGTATTTTGCGCAATAACATTATCTTTTTTATAAAACAATGTCATTGAATCTACATTATTTGCTGTTCTATTTATTACTGTTGGCATAATTTTTTTGTTTTAAAATTTTTTGCAAAGATAATAAAATAGTTATATCAATGCAAGTCAATACGGGGTGCAAATCGGGTGTTTTTTTAAATTGAAAGTATCTGCAACACGTTGAGTTTTTCTTTTGCGATTTTTTTCTCTTCTTTTATGGCTTTGGAAAATGGAACGTGGACAATTTCGTCATTGATAACGCCAATCATTATGTTGCGCTGCTCGTCTAAAAGCGCGTCTATGGCGGCAACTCCCATTCTTGATGCCAAAATTCTGTCGTAGGCTGAGGGCGAGCCGCC
>JAISKN010000071.1 GCA_031260925.1 Prevotellaceae bacterium
GTAGACAGGACTCGAACCTGCGACCTCCTGGTCCCAAACCAGGAACACTACCAACTGTGCTACTACTCTATAATTCACTAAAAAATCGGACTGCAAAATTACAACTTTATTTTTATTCTGCAAATTTTTTCTTTAATTTTTTTTATTTTTTCATAAAACATTTATTATCAGTTATTTAAAACAATTTGTTAATAACATTAAAATAAAAAGTTGAAAAATATATGTTTTTTTTGCAATAAAAATTTCTTTTTTTTGTACTTTTGTCGAATTAAAAAAAAGAATAGGTAACTAAATTTTAATTACTATTTAACAGGAAATGAATGAAATTCTGAAATTTGAAATATTGAAATTTTAAATATGGCAGCAAAAAATTATAAAAAAGAACAGGAAATTATAAATTGGTCGGAGTTTGGCAAGGCTTTGCCGCAAGCGGTTGAGTTGGAAAAATCGGTGCTTGGCGCGTTGATGATTGAGTCTGACGCATATTCGGTTGTGAGCAATGTTCTTGAGCCGAAATCGTTTTACAAAGAGGAACATCAGATTATTTACGGCGCAATTCAAACGCTCGGAAAAGATGATAAGCCGATTGATTTATTCACCGTGCAAGACCAACTTAAACGTGAAGTCAAACGCCGAAAAGTACGGCAAAACGGCATCGAAAACGAAGTAGAGGAGAGCAATCTCGACAAAGTTGGAGGCGAATATTACGTTGCCTCGCTCACTTCTGATGTGGTTTCTGCGGTGCATTTGGAGTATCACGCAAAAATTATCGCGCAAAAACACCTCGCCCGCGAACTTTACAAAATTTCTGTCGAAACAAAAGACGAGGTTTTGAGAGCGGAAACTGATGTTGAGGAACAAATGCAGACAGCGGAGGAGAAAATTTTTGAGTTGGCGCAAACGCGGCATCAAAAAGAGGTCGAAAAAATTATTGATATTTTGCCTGAAGCGCAAAAACGAATACAGGAAGCATCAAAATCGAAATCAAATTTGACGGGAATTGCGAGCGGTTTTTACGCGCTTGACGAAATGACGAAAGGTTGGCAGCGTTCTGATTTGATAATTATCGCCGCCCGCCCAGCGATGGGAAAAACGGCTTTTGTGCTTTCTATGGCGAAAAATGTTGCTGCGCACGGCACGCCTGTGGCGTTTTTTTCGTTGGAAATGTCAAAAGTGCAACTTGTTAATCGTTTGATAGTTAATGCAAGCGAACTGCACAACGACAAAATTAAGAGCGGAAAACTTACCGCAAGTGAATTTACGGAATTGCAAAAAGGCGTTCGACAACTCGAAGAAATGCCGATTTGGATTGATGATACGGCGAGCCTTTCGATTTCGGAACTGCGTACAAAAGCGCGGAAACTAAAACGCGAATGGGACACCGATATTCGTTTTAAAGATAAAAACGGAATAATTATCATTGACTATCTGCAACTTATGAACGCATCTGGTATGGCTTTCGGCAACAGAACGGAGGAGGTTTCCAAGATTTCGCGCGGCTTGAAAGGGCTTGCCAAAGATTTGGACATTCCGATAATTGCGCTTTCACAGTTGAATCGCGGACTTGAAACGCGCGGCGGCGAAAAAGACGAAAATAAAAATGAGGCGAAAAAACCGAAACTTGCCGACTTGCGCGAGTCGGGCAGTATTGAGCAAGACGCTGATATTGTGTGCTTTATACATCGCCCAGAGAAGTATAGAATTTACGAAGATGCGCAAGGAAACGATTTAAGAGGTGTCGGCGAAATTCTTATTGAAAAGCACCGCAATGGTGCAACAGGCGAAATTCGGTTATATTTTGCAGGCGAATTTATTATGTTTGTCAATACAAAAGATGAGTTGGAACGGCTGAACTCCAAAGCCGCCAATGCACCTGCCGCAATATTAGGTTCAAGAGGCAACCGCAAACCAAAACCGACTGCAAATGCTGTTGCGCAAGTTGAGCCGCCATTTTATGAATCAAATGCGCCAGAGCCGAGTAACAGTGTCGATTTTTAAAAAATAAATTAGGCATATAATTGATATGTATTAAATGTTGAGTTTCAGTATATTATAATTATAGTACGTTGTAAATTGACGATAAAAATAAAATTCTTGTGTCATTGCGGGCTTGACCCGCAATCGCTAATGTATTTCTATTTCAATCGATTGCGGGTCAAGCCCGCAATGACACCTAACTTTTTAGGCTTATTTAAGTGCCTAATTCAATTTAAAAAATAATCATTAATCATTAATAAATAAATTATGTCAGAAGAAAAAGTTATCGGACTTCCCGAAAATGCAAGCAGGGAACTCAAAGAGGGCGAGGTTTATGAACCGCTGATGTCGCCAAACAAAATCTACCCCGAAGTGAATTTCCGCTCGGTCAGGTGGGGTATTGTAATGGCGGTGATTTTTTCGGCTGCCGCTGCTTATTTGGGCTTGAAAATCGGGCAAGTGTTTGAAGCCGCAATACCGATTGCCATTATCGCTGTCGGTTTGTCGAGCGCAACTAAACGCAAAAACGCGCTCGGCGAAAACGTCATTATTCAAAGTATCGGCGCGTGTTCGGGCGTGATTGTGGCAGGCGCAATTTTTACTCTGCCCGCAATCTACATTTTGCAGGCAAAATACCCAGAAATGTCGGTAAATTTCCCGCAAATTTTTCTTTCTTCGCTTTTGGGCGGTATTTTGGGAATATTATTTTTAATTCCTTTCCGCAAATATTTTGTGAAAGATATGCACGGCAAATATCCATTTCCAGAGGCAACGGCTACAACGCAGGTGCTTGTGAGCGGCGAAAAGGGCGGAGCGCAGGCAAAATCGCTTATTATTGCAGGAATTGTCGGCGGACTGTACGATTTTGTTGTGGCAACTTTCGGCACTTGGGCAGAAACATTTACCTCAAAAGTGCTGCCTTACGGCACAGCCATTTACACAAAGGCAAAACTGATTTTCAGCGTAAATATCGGCGCGGCGGTGCTTGGTTTGGGCTATATTGTTGGGCTGAAATATGCTGCGATAATCTGCGCAGGGTCAGCGTTTATCTGGTTTGTGGTTGTTCCAGTATTGCCAATGTTTAGCGATGCAACTCTGCAATTTATCAACCCGATGTTTGACGGCACTGTTGCAGGAATGAACGCTGAGGCACTGTTTTCGACCTTTGCCCGCCATATTGGTATCGGCGGCATTGCAATGGCAGGCATTATCGGCATTATCAAATCGTGGGGCATTATCAAAAGCGCGGTCGGTTTGGCTGCGTCAGAAATGACGGGCAAAAACAAAAATGCAGCCGAAAAAGTGGAACGCACAGGGCGCGATTTGTCGATGAAAATTATTGTTGTTGGAATAATAATCGCTCTTTTGGCAACATTTATATTCTTCCAGTTCGGCGTGGTGCATAATCTTTGGCACGCAATAGTTGGTATTCTGATTGTTGGCATTATCGCGTTTCTTTTCACTACCGTTGCGGCTAATGCTATCGCCATTGTCGGCACAAATCCTGTTTCTGGAATGACTTTGATGACATTAATTCTTGCATCTGTGGTGCTTGTGGCTGTCGGCTTAAAAGGTCCTTCGGGAATGGTTGCCGCGCTGCTTATGGGCGGCGTGGTTTGTACGGCTCTTTCGATGTCGGGCGGTTTTATTACTGACCTCAAAATCGGTTATTGGCTCGGAACAACGCCTGCAAAACAGCAAACTTGGAAATTTCTCGGCACGCTCGTTTCGGCGGCTACCGTTGGCGGCGTTATGATAATTTTGAATAAAACTTACGGCTTTACAGGCGATGGCGCATTGGTTGCTCCGCAGGCAAACGCAATGGCAGCGGTAATCGACCCATTGATGAGCGGCACAGGCGCACCCTGGCTTTTGTACGGCATTGGCGCATTGATTTCAATCGCTCTTACGTTCTGCAAAGTTCCTGCTTTGGCGGTTTCTTTGGGTATGTTTATTCCGCTTTCGCTCAACGTTCCGCTGCTTGTCGGCGGCGCGGTAGCGTGGTTTGTTTCTACCCGTTCAAAAGACGCTGCAATCAACACTGCCCGCAACGAAAAAGGCACGTTGATAGCATCTGGCTTAATAGCAGGCGGCGCGCTTATGGGCGTTGTCAGCGCGATAATGAAGTTTGCAGGTGCTAATCTTTTTCTCACCCAATGGGCAAAAAGCGCAGGCGGCGAATGGCTGGCATTGGGTGCTTATGCGGCATTGATAGCGTTCTTTGTTTGGTATGTGCTGAAAAAGAAAAAAGAAAATTAAATTTTTTCACATATATATAATGTGAGATTTTGTAGGAGGATTAAAAAGTCTTTTAGCACGCAGATAACACTGATTTAATAGATAAACGCAGATAATAAAACATTGATTATCTGCGTTTTATCTAATTTATTGTTAGTAAAAATCTGCGTAAATCCGTCTAATCTGCGTTATCTGCGTGCTTTTTGGATAAATTTCTACATTTTTTATAAATATTTTCTTTTGCAAGTGTTAATAAATGTGAAATAATAATGTTTTGCATAAATAATAATCTTTTAGATAGATAATTTATTAGTTTTAAATCTTAATAATCAATGCTTTATAAATAATAAAAAAAAATAGAAATAATTTTGCATAATAAAAAAAGGGTATTACCTTTGCAGTCCGATTTTGAAACAACAAATCGCCCCAAGTTCATTGAATTAATTGAGAACAACAAAAATGTAGTATAAGGAAGTTTTGAGGACTTCCGTCAAGATACTTGATAGGTTATTTTGGGCTAAGAAGAGATTCAGACAA
>JAISKN010000100.1 GCA_031260925.1 Prevotellaceae bacterium
TTTTTTGAGGTGCTATTAAAATAAATTTTGGTAGTAGATAAAAAACAGGTGACATTCCCGCGCAGGCGGGAATCCCCTTACTTCATTGTACAAATGGGATACCCGCCTGCGCGGGAATGACAGGTTTATTCATTTGATTCTGTTTCTTTAATTGTTTTTCTATTATCTTGATATTTTTAAAAACTGATAGCACCTCAAAAAAATCATTAACCTAAATAACCTAATATCTATATATTTAAAATTTTTATTACCTTTGCTTTTTGAAAAATACTTTTTTATAATAACATAAGTAATTAATAATCAATAAAATATGAAAATAAAAAAAATATTACTGTTGTCAATTTTGGCAATTTTCTGTTTTTCGTGCGAAAAAAGCACCAATTATTCGGCGCAATTAAAAGCGGAAAAAAAATTAATTGAGCATTATCTTGCAAAAAACAACATTGAAGTTGTAAATACATTTATAATGGACTCAATTTTAGATACTGTTCCGCAGAAAATTTTTTACCACAACGGCGAAGACAGCATCTATTTTCGGCTGATTTCCAAAGGCACGGGAAAAGTTGTTGAGACTGGCGACCGCGTGCAAGTCCGCTACATCGAAAGCACGCTTGACGACAACCCGATTGTCGAAAGTTATATGACAACGTCAGATTTGGAACTGCCTATTGAGGTGATTTTCGGCGATTTGCCGTCAGCAAGTTCAAAAGTCAATTACAATTCTGTTGGTTGGCAGTCGGCAATTCGCCTGATGCACAGTTCCGAAGCAGTGGCGGAATTTATCGTTCCGTCTCGTATCGGACTGAAAAAAGCGGAGGCAAACAATAAACTTACGCCGTATCATTACAAATTTACATTTAAAATTTTACCAAAATGAATATCAGGTAATAGATAACAGGTAACAGGTAAAATTCGGTTGCCGCTTATTACCTGTTACCTATTACTTGTTACCTATTACCTGTTACCTATTACCTAAATTTATGCTAATAAAATCTATATCAGGCATTCGCGGCACAATCGGCGGCAAAATAGACGAAAATCTTACACCGATTGATGTTGTAAAATTTACATCGGCATATTCGCAATTCATTCGTAGGGGCGTGAATTGTAGGGGCGTTGCGCGCAACGCCCCTACGAGCAACACCCCTACAAAACCAAAAATCGTTGTCGGGCGCGATGCGCGTATTTCGGGGCAAATGGCGGAAAATCTTGTTGTCGGTGCGCTTACGGCTTGCGGTTGCGATGTTGTAAATATCGGGCTTGCCTCTACGCCCACAACCGAAATCGCCGTTACTGCCGAAAATGCCAACGGCGGCATTATCATTACCGCCTCGCACAACCCAAAGCAGTGGAACGCACTCAAACTACTCAACGAAAAAGGCGAATTTTTGTCAAAAGCAGACGGCGACAAAGTGCTTGAAATTGCTAAAAATCAAGATTTTGATTTTGTGGAAATAGATAATATCGGCAAAATATTTGAAAAAGATTACACCGATTATCATATTGAAAATGTTTTAACCCTAAAACTCGTTGATATTGAGGCAATTAAAAACGCGAATTTTAGCGTTGCCATTGATTGCGTAAATTCTGTTGGCGGAATAATTCTTCCGCAACTGCTCGAAAAATTGGGAGTTAGCAACATCGCAAAATTGAATTGCGAGCCGACAGGCAATTTTGCCCACAACCCTGAGCCGTTGAAAGAAAATCTCACCGAAATTTCGGATTTTATTGCAAAAAATAAAATTGATGTCGGCTTTGTGTGCGACCCAGACGTTGATAGATTGGCGATTGTGTGCGAAGACGGCGAAATGTTCGGCGAGGAATATACGCTTGTGTCGGTTGCCGACTATGTGCTGCAACACACGGCTGGCAATACGGTTTCAAACCTCAGTTCCACCCGCGCATTGAGCGATGTTACGGCAAAATACGGCGGCTCATATTCGGCTGCTGCGGTGGGCGAAGTCAATGTAGTGGAAAAAATGAAGGAAACTTCTGCCGTTATCGGCGGCGAGGGCAACGGCGGAGTGATTTACCCCGCCTCGCACTACGGACGCGACACGTTGGTTGGTATTGCGCTGTTTCTCAGCAATTTAGCACATAAAAAAATCTCTGTTTCGGAATTAAAAAAGACCTATCCCCAATATTTTATCTCAAAAAATAAAATTGAACTCACGCCCAACATTGATGTTGATGCAATTCTCACAGCGATAAAAGGCATTTATAAACAGTTTAAAATCAACGACATAGACGGCGTAAAAATTGATTTTCCGCAGGGCTGGGTGCATCTGCGCAAATCGAACACCGAGCCGATAATCAGAATTTACAGCGAAGCACCAACTTTGGAACAGGCAGATAATTTTGCAAATGCAATAATCGCGGAGATTAAAAGAATAGCGGGAATTTGAGAAATTATTAAAAAAAATATTGTTAGCGGCAAAAAAAATGATTTTTTTTGCCGCTTTTTAATTTTAATTTTTTAATTTTGCAGTCTGTATTTTTTTCTATAAAAAACATATATCTTAACCCTTAAAAAAACATCAAAAATGGAAGACAAAAAATTAACTGAACAAGAATTGGAACAGATTGCAAATGGCGTAATTCTCGTCAAAAGCAATGCTATGAACCGCGCAGCACTCGGTATTGTTGCTGCCTACTTCAAGTTGCACCCTAACGCAACTTTTGAAGAACTAAAAGAGGCTTTGCCCGACAGCCTGAATCCGTCAGGTCCGATTATGCCAAAAACTATCTTTAAACCATTTACAGAAAGGGATTTTGGCGTTGCTCACTC
>JAISKN010000101.1 GCA_031260925.1 Prevotellaceae bacterium
TCGTCAAGTTTGATTGACACAGGTAAAAGTGCCGTCTTTTTGTTGTCCAAAAGTTTTTCTGTGCCGCCGCTCTTTTTCAAAAAGTCAAAAGAAATGCCAAACTTGTCAAACTCTTTCCAATTAACAAGTTTCTCGTCAATGTAAGTTTTTTGATTTTCACTCATAAGTTTTGTTTATTTTATTAATGTTATATATAAAAAATCAGGCAAAAATAATATGATTTTATTACAAATTTACAGGGTTTCATTATGAGGCGCAAATTGGCTTTAAGGTTGTACCGCTTGTCTGTGTGCAATTTTAACTATATGAAAAAATAATAATATACTTTTGTTGTGATATGTTTTAATATATTATATGTTATTAATAAAGTAAATGAAAATTGATGCTCTAATGAAAAATGAGATGAACTCCCTATCTTGTGATAATGCGATTATTATTGTTGATATGAAAACATATTATGTTGATAAACAAGAAGTTATAACTAAAATACTCAATGACAAAAACATTCAAAACACAAATAATATAGACAAAAGAATGCAATGGACAGGTACAAAAATGGAATTTATTGAGTTGATTTACGCGCTGAAAGAGGCGAAAGTAATCAACAACGGCAACACAACTCTCAAAGAAATATTTGAAATTCTCGGCAATTTTCTGAATTTTAAAGTCCTCGATTATTACCGCTATTTTACCTCTATCATCAACAGAACAGGCGACAGAACTATCTTTTTGGACAAACTAAAAAAGGTTGCTTGCCAAAAAAATGGAAGAGTTGGATAGAAACCAGCATTAAAAGTACATTAAAAAAACATCTGCAAATTTGGAGATTTGCAGATTTTTTGGCGTACAGGTTTTTTTAAAGGTGAAAGCCGTTTTTTACACATTTTTTGCCGCAATACTTGCAAAAAACTTCTTGTCCCCTAATCTGATACATAAGGTTGTGTTTTTAAGTTTTTGAATAATTTTAAGACATTTTAAAGATACAAAAATAATAGAAATGATGTAAATGTCATTTCTATTATTTTTGTATTAATTCATATCACTCTGATTATTAGATATTTGTATTGTCAAAATAGCATATCCCCTAATCTGAAACACTACCAAACACTACCTTCATTTTTTGGTACTAATTTAAATTTTAAAACAGGTATCAAGTTTTCTTCTGAATAGACCCAAGGTATTTTCATTAAATAAATAGTATATTCTATACTATCATTTTCTGTATAAGAATAATCAAATTCGATAAATATTTTTTCTGTGTCTAAACCTGCACTGCTTCTATTATTACTTTGAATAATCCAAGTTTGCAAGAAATTATCTGTATTTAATTTGTCGTTATTATTTATTGTAAGTCTTAAATATTTTTCACCATTGTCATAAGGTTTTAAAAAAGTTATCCACAAGAAACTTCTCATTCCTAATATATTTTCTTTTACATATAAATACTTCGTTAAAAATACATTATTGAATTTAATATTTTGATAAGCGGTGTCAACAATAATATAATTAACTGGCTCGTATTCTTTTATAAAAGCACTATACCTTTTGGCTTCCTTAATAGTTTCTGGAATAGTTGAAGTCCATAAAGGCGATATATACGAAACAAATAAAATTAACAATAACAGCAAAGTCAATAAAATTATTGCCATTTTTTTTAAACATAATTTAAATTTCATAAAAAATATTTTAATTATTCATTATTAACATCTTTACTTGTGTATTCTTTAACACTTATAGCATTGTTATTTTTTTTTATTTTTTCATATCTGGTATTTGGTATTGGGTTTATATCGGTAGATGTATATCCGTTAGAATCATATGTTATACTACAATCTGTAGTACCTGGGTCTAACCCAGCCGCTTCTAATCCGTCAGAAACCGCATCTGCACAATTGTTGTCAATTATGTCATAATCTGATTTTACAGATTTTATCATTGCTTCTTTAAATTTTTCATCTTGTTCCTTTGTGGTTTCAATAACAAGTGCTTTTGTATATCTTTTTTTCAAAGGCGATTTAACAAAATCATATAATGTGTTAATGTTTTTTAAAACAGTATATTTACTTTTACCTTTAACTGGATTATACCAAGTATTAGTACCGTCTTTTGATATATAAGTCCAACCATCTTTTTTATTTCCCACTAAAGCACCCATATGCCCAAACCCAATTGCACCTTTTGGCGCAAGCAAAACAATTATATCGCGCCCGTCAATATCAATTTTGTTTATAGGGTCGTTGGCACAATAGTTATACGGAGAAAGTTGTGGGTACTTATACCAATGTGGGTCTGTACTTATAAATACTCCCAACCAACTCCAATAGTACCTTGCGCCGAAGTAATTAAAGCCGCTCTCGTCGTCTTTTTCTTTGCCTGTGAATTGGTACGGCAGGTTGTAACTGCTGCCTGCTGTCGCCTTTTTGCTTACCAAGTCCTCGCCGAATGGACAATATGCCAATGCCTGATAATATGCGCCGTTTTCGTCTGTTACCATACTGCCGCCGCCCAAGTAGTCGGGGTGAAAATAGTACGGTTTGTCGGGTGCAGCACTGTTTAATATTTCACTAAATTTTTCGCCTAAATCTTTTATGTCCCACTTTGCTGCCTCTACAATATTGCTCTCTGTGCAGACATTTTTTCCGCTGTTCCTTTCTACAAAATAATCGGTTGCAAAAGTAGTAAAATTTTCTGAGAGTTGTTCCGTATTATCAAAAATTGATTTAATTTTTGTTGCTGGGTCTATCAAATATTCGCGCGGAGAAGTGTCTTGTTGCATTTCAACTACAACATTGCTTAATATTCTCTCACTTTCCATAAAGTAGTGTTTGTAATACTTTGTGCTTGAGCCGTCATAATCAACAGTCAGCAGATTGGAGGCATAGAGCGTGACAAAAGGATAATTATATACAACTATCCTTTTTTGAAAATCTATTTTAATGTGTTGATTATTAGATAAATAAATTCATAACTCCACATCTTAAACACTGCCCAAATATTTTTAAATTATATAGATGCATCTATTATATTCCCCAACATTAAAGTTTTCGTTATAAAAAACTTGACAATTAAATATTTCACAAAAGTTATTAATCAATGTAGCATTTGTTAATGTTTCATTGATTATATGATGTTGTTTTGGATAAATATAAAAAGATGGAGGCGTATTATCTAAATCTTTTTTCAAATCATTTATAGAAATAGGAATAATATTTGCTTCTGTTTTGTACTTTAATGATATTACTAAAAGTAAATCATATAATTTAAAAATATCATTTTGTAGAAATAGTTGTCTTAGGTACAAACTTCCGTCTATCCAAGTTTCTTTGTTTATAAATGTTTTATCAATTTCATCAATGTGTAAATCTTCATAAGTATTCCATAATAAATTATCTACAACATCCCTAACCCACAAATTGATAAATTGAATATGTTTTTTACTATCAATCAGGTATTTTCCATCCATTGTCTTTTAAGTATTTAATTTCATTATTTGTTAATTTTCTTCCTCCATGTTTCCAACTACCATTTTTATTTAAAGCAGAACCGTCTTTAAAATGAACGTGGTCTTGTTCCCCTTTAATTTTACCTGTATCAAACCTTTTTAGGCTATTAGGTGCTTTGCCAGTATCAATGTCTTTTTGTAATTGATTTGTAGATTTGTAGTTTTTATTTGTAGAAGTTCCATTTTTATTTGTTCCATAATTATACCCTTTTGAAGCATTTACGGAAGCATTGCTTGCCAATACTGCTCCTCCTGTTGCTACTAAAAAACCTGCTTCTGCCACCGTTGCTCCTGCTGCTGCGACAGGCACCCCAGCTATTGTCAATGTACCTCCTGACGCGCCTGTTATTGCGAGAGCTGTCACAGCAACCGTGCCACCACCTGCTGCTACTTTACTGCCTTTTTGCATCATACCTGTACCCAACGCGAGCATTGTATTATCAACAGTTTGTAAAGAACTGTTATAATCTCCTGCATTGGTAGGCGTATATGAACTGCGAATCGGTAATAATGATGCACCAGGGATTACATTGGTTACTACCCCTATTATTAATCCTACAATTCTGTCGCCTTTTGTATTTCCGTCGGGGTCGGCATATCGCAATGGGTTATTAGCACAATACGCATAGTTTGATAAATGCGGCTCAAGATGAAATAAATTATCGACAGAAATAAATATACCTCCTATACTCCAGTAATACCTTGCGCCGAAATAATTAAAGCCGCTCTCGTCGTCTTTTTCTTTGCCTGTGAATTGGTACGGCAGGTTGTAACTGCTGCCTGCTGTCGCCTTTTTACTTACCAAGTCTTCTCCGAATGGACAATATGCCAATGCCTGATAATACGCGCCGTTTTCGTCTGTTACCATACTGCCGCCGCCCAAGTGGTCGGGGTGAAAATAATATGGTTTGTCGGGTGCAGCACTGTTTAATATTTCACTAAATTTTTCGCCTAAATCTTTTATGTTCCACTTTGCTCTTTCTACAATATTGCTCTCTGTGCAGGCATTTTTTCCGCTGCTTCTCTCCACAAAATAATCGGTTGCAAAATTAGTAAATTTTTTTGAAAGTTGTTCCGTATTATCAAAAATTGATTTAATTTCTGTTGCTGGGTCTATCAAATATTCGCGCGGAGAAGTGTCTTGTTGCATTTCAACTACAACATTGCTCAAAATCCGCTCGCTTTCCATAAAGTAGTGTTTGTAATACTTTGTGCTTGAGCCGTCATAATCAACAGTGAGCAAGTTTGAGGCATAGAGCGTGGCAGTATTATAAACAGGAAAATAATAATCGTGTCCCATAACGCCGATATTCTCCATTTTGCCCGTAATTTTGAGTTCTCTTTCGCCGCTTGCGCTGTAGCGGTAGAATGCCGCAGTTTTACCGCTGTTGTAATAGCCTTGCATACGGTTATCTATTGTCCAGTATAAATGTTGTAGTTGATTATTTTTATTCTCTGTATAACATAGATTTCCTGCATTGTCCCAAAGCAAATATGTATCGTTAGTGCCTTGCAAGGAACTTACAGCAAGGGGATTATCGGCTTGCTCGTATAAATAGGCATTTGTAAAAGTATTAGTATATGGCGTTGGGCTGTTGGTTACAACATTGCTTGTAATATCTTTGTGTCTTATTCTGCCGTCTTTATAATACGCAATTTTCATATTATAATGATTTGAATTTGCATATCCAAGCCTGTTATCCTTATCATATTGAAAATTATGATTTATATTTACTCCTGCATCTTTAAGGCTGTCTTTCAGAGTAACAATATTTCCGATATTGTCATAACTGTAAGTTTTATGAAATGCCTCGCCGCCCGCAGCATTATACAGATAACTGTCAGTCATTCGCCACATAGTATCGTTATATACATATTTTGCAGCAGTACCATTGCCGTATGAAATACTGTCTTTGTATTCCATAAGGTTGTAGTGTATATCGTTTATGTAGTTGTGGTTAGTGCTGCTTGATACACTTTGCAACATTCCTGCGTTATCATATCGATAATAAACTTCTTCACCATCAGGGTATTTTATTAATTTTGCCCTGCCCCACGAGTCGTATTCCCATTCTGTACGGTGAGTAAGCCACGAACCAATCGGCAGAATGTGCATTTTTGTCTGTTTCACCACATTGCCGACATCGTCATATTCATACTCCGAAACTCCTGTGGCATCTTGCAGTTTTATCAGCCTGCCGCTTTGGTAGCCAGTATTTGGCGCGCCGTATCTGTACTGTACATCATTAATATTATCATACGAATAACTTATTTTTTTTGGTCGCCCAATTTCATCATAATAATACAGTATCGAACCGAGCGGGTTGTTTTCTTGTTTTACTTGCTCGGTTGCACCGTCATAACTCCAAGTGCTAATGCCTCGCGATGGGTGTTCCACTCTTGTTTTTCTGCCCAAATCATCATATTGAAAATATGTCCTGTGATTTTCAGGGTCTTTGCTTTGCAGCAGTTGTCCAAGTCCATCGTAGAAAAATTGCGTTACAGCACCCAAAGGCGAAGTTATTTGCGTTTGCAACTCTCTTGTGTCTGTGTATATTTTCGCTGTGTTGCCGTTTGCATCGGTTTTTGTTGTTAAAAACCGCAATACGCCTGTTGAATCTGCCGCAAAAGAATATGCTGTTTTTACAGTAGTGCTGTCAGGCAAAATTGTAAGCGTCTCTCTGCCCCATTCGTCATATTTTATCTGTGTAAATGGCTGATTATAAATATTATTAAAATGCAGGTTTTCGTACTTAGGCGTACCTCCTATATTAGTTACAGAGAATAATATTATTGGGTTTGCCTTAAAAATCGGTTGCCCCAAATAGTCGTACCAATTTATATCAGTAACAACAACTGTATCAACTCCATCAATTACAGCGTCTTTAAGAATGGTAGTTCTGCCCAAAGCATCTGCCACAGTTATTATTTCTATCGGCTGGCTCGGGTTGTCAGCGTTATAATGATTAGTTTTTACTGTTTTTGCATTGCAACTATTACCACTATAATCATATTTAACTGTATAAACAGGGTCTTTTGGAGTTTTAATAGATTTTAAACGATTTTTTGAATCGTATGTATAAACCATTTCAGAGCCTGTTTGGTCTATTGTTTTTATTTTATTGGCAAACCGATAATCATAAACGGTAGAATCTTTATAATTCAAAGAATTTTTTACAGATATAGGCAAAGCGTGCAACTTATTATCGTAAGCAATTATGTGAAAATCTCTATTACCTGCATTGTCGGCAGGGAAAGTTACTTTTGTAATATTGCCGTAGGTATCAAACATATAATCTGTTATGCAGTTTGCGCCGCGAGTTATTTTTGTGATATGCCCTTTGACATCTATCTCTGATTTTTTTACATAATTAGTTCCCGCAGAATGATAACGCATTTCTTTTACGACGTTTTTAATATAAGCAGTCGGCGAATGATAAATTATTGTGTCGATATAACTGTTGTCATTCGGGTCGTTAATATCATTCCAATAAGTACATTTTGAAATATTGCCGTATTTGCTGTATTTATATTGCTCTGCTGTAATAATTTGCGGCGTTGTATGTTTTTCGTAATAGAACACAGAATCTGCTTCTAATACAGGATAGCCTGACCCGAGACAATGTGCATTTGAGGCATTTATAAATTCACCGTTGCTAATGTTGGCAAGTTTATAATTGAATTTCTGTTTTGTAAAAATTTGATTATTGGCATTTTTTATTGTAGAACTTACCTTTAGCCCTTTAAACAAATAATCTTTATTATTGTATTTATCTTCTATAATTCGTTGTACATTAGAGGTTTCTTCAGGGAAATTAATTAGAATAATATTGTCGGGAGCATTTTGAAATTCTGAAATCCAATCAACAGTGTCGTTGTTAATATATTTTGTGCGCACTGTTTCATAGCCTATATCTTCGCGCTCAAAGCGGTTGTATTGCCTGTTTTCATACTCAAATTTTGTTGTTTGCGACATATTTTTATAAACTATGTTACTTCTGTCTTTCAATTTACATTGACTCATTTCCCAGTTTCTATTTGGATTGTCTGGCGTACTGTATTTTGACAGTTCATAATCTATTGACGTTTCCAACCCTATAGGAGTTTGTATTGTTTTTAAAAGATTTGCCTTTTGTGGAATTGCGTAACGCACAAATAAATTATTGTCATTTCCGACAGTAACCATATCAGGAAAGCCGTCATTATTGAAGTCCATAAGTTGAGCCTTGTCTGCTGTAACGCTCCAGCCAACATTTCCCGATATTGTTGCGGTAATTTTCAGCCAAGCCAAAATAGTAAAACCTGCTGTAACTGCGCCATTGATTGAAAAATTATAAGAGTTTCCGTAGTTTATTTGCGCCCCCATACTGCCGTTGTTGCCCAATAAAGTTGTCCAGTTAGAAAATCCATTGCCTGTGTTGTATGCAACTTCCAATTTTTCGTCGTTGTTCATTATAGCAGTAACTCCATTAGCAGATATTCCATTTGGTGCAGCAGTTTCTAACCCATCAATAAAACTTCCTAATGGGCTATTTGTATATCTGACTTTGTCGGGTAAGCCGTCTGCATTAACATCCATATACATAATTTTTGAAAAGTTATGTCCAGAGGAAGAACCAAGTCCGCCCGAAATACTGTAAGCCAAATCAAAATCAAGATTTCCGCCGATGTTTTGTCCTGCCGAAAAATTTCTTGATTGCCTCAGTTTGCCTCCTGTTTGAAAATTAACCGTATAGTCGCTTAACCTGTACCCTAAATTTAATCGCGCCGTTCCGTTCTTATACACTTTATCAGGTAAACCATCTCCGTTAATATCCATCCAAGTAGATTGCGCATCGTCCTGTCCGCCTGCAAGTGAGCCGCCAATACTTCCATTAGAAGAGTTTTTATTGACGGATTTGCCGCTTTTTGCATTTGATTTCAAATCGCGCACAGCCGCCACAGCCGATGTATTTGCACTAAAAGAATGTCCTTCATTGTTTGCTTCGTCAATTCCGTCAATATTCATTTTTTTACTTCCAAGTCCGCCCTGAGGCTTACTGAATTGCACCTCTTTCATTGCCACAATATCAGGATAACGGTCGCCGTTCAAATCCATATAGTCAGATTCAACTGTTGTTTTACTGTCAGTATATGAATAACCTACTACTATTGCTCCAACTCTTACTGCAAATGGCTCTGTTGATGTTTTTTTACTGATAGTTTTAACTTTTTCGCCTTGTTCTACATATGGTATTGGCAAGCCTTCCGCCTGTACTCTGTTGATAGTTTCTTCTATATTATTGCTCATAAGGCAATTACTCATAGTATCTTTGCTTATTGATACCAACTCGGTATATGCTGTATATCTGTTCGTTTTATAATTCGGCTGCATAATAAAGAAGTTGCCAGAAAGCGGATTAAAACCACCCTCAACATTATCTTCTGGGTGCATATTTTTAAAATTATTTATTGCATCTTCATTTGCCGATGGGTCTGTATCATTTTGCGGAAAATTTGCTTTTAAAAGATTTGAATCTGGTTTTGCACTCATATAATCCAAATTTAACAAATCAATGTCAATAGTTTCTAATGCTGAATTTTTTGGTTTATACCCAAATTGTGTCCAACTTCTATAAATGTTTTGAAATTTTTTGTTGTTATTCCAATAATTAGAATACAACCCACTTGCTTTATTAGTTGCTAAAACAGCATTATTTGCATCTTTTATATTTGTAACAAGCGAACTGATTTTAGAGTCTGCAACTGAATCTTTTATATAATAGTCAAAATAAAAATCGCCTGATAAATTTATTGTGGCTGCAACTGAACAAGGCTCAATAACATCAAAATTACTGCTGCCTGATTGTTTTTTAAATTTACCTTTTGCAAGTAATGTCCCATTTGCATTTTTAACAGTCATTTTTATAGTATCCGTAAAATTTCCACTAATTGTAGAGAGTGAACTTGGATAGAAATATTTTATGCCTGTATTTGCAATATTCAAATTTACCTTTTGCGAAGGTATTTTTGCATAATGATAGGTTTGTTTGCCTATAATTGGATTGAATGAAATTGTATAAACAGTTTCGTTTGGAATACTATAAACATCAATTACTTGTAACGGTTGACCGTTTTCTGTTGCATCTATATAATAAACTGTTACTTGTGCCTCAACTTTTGTCCAATCTACCTGTCCTGCACATTGCAATATAAAATTCATAGAATCTCCTTGATGTACCAAAATAGCATTGGAAGTATTTGTATAAACAACAGAATCATTTGTTGAATTAATATAATTATCCAAATTTATTGGAGTAACAGATTGAAAAGGAAAAACTGCTCGACCAAGCCGTTGTACAAATTCCAAAGGCTCTTTTAAAATTGGATATTTTATTTTAGTTTCAATTTTGATATTTCCGTTAAGCGGCATTTTAAGATTTTGTGTGTTTCCATTTATAAGAAAATCATTTTTTGCATTAAAATAAAAATTCTGCGGGTCGGAATTGTAAGCAGTATTCAATACTGAATTATTATTTGCATAAATAGTTTGTGTCCCATTGTATTGAATAATCGGATTCCAACTTACAATGTCCAAAGCGTGCCTGTTATTTGATTCTATTCTGAAATAAATTATATCGCCTGCATTTACTTCTTTTGTAGTATTCATTTGAATAACAGGGTTAAGATTGTTGCTGTTGGACAATTCTATAACATTTTTTAATAATAATTCACTGTTTTTCTGAATGCTTACGTTTACTCCGTCAAGCACTTTATATTTATGTCTGTAATAGTTCAAACTGTCCGTTAAGAAAACGCCATTACTGCTACTGATTGAAACAGTGCCTTTGTATGGGGCAATCCACGCTCTAACTGCCTCTATATTAGGCGCATAAAGCGGATTTATTGAACGGTCTACAAGTTTAAATTTTTGCTCGCATATTGTATCATAATGCAGATGCGACTTATTGTGTTCATACAGACTGCTGTTTAAGACACTAACTATGCTTCTTTGAATATAAGCATAATCTTTTGAGTTGATTGCAAATGCATTGCATATTGTATCGTGAGGAACAGTCTTTTTTACTGATATAAAACAGCCTAATTGTTCATTGTAAAAATATTCAACTCCATTGATTATAAAGGTAGTATCATTAATATTCTGACGTTGTATCAATATTGTATCATATTTAAAAACATAACACAAATTGCAATCTTCCATTTCTGGTAATATTTCAATATGGCAACTGTCGTAATAAACAGTATCTGTATAACTGTATCTGAAAATTTCTTCATCAACCTCGCCGTCAATTCTAACTACATCATCGTCGCAAGTAGCACCGCTAACCCAAATAGTGTCATTTTGAGTTTTATCTTCAAAAGTTGGAAAACCATTGTTTAAACGATTATAATAAACCTTATTATGTTCGCCGTCAACAATATCAACCAAACCATCGCCATTGACATCAGCAAGATATATATAAGTATTGCCGTGTGATTTTGACCAGTCAAAACCCGCGCTAACTCCAAATTGCAATTCTAAACCAAAATTATTTGAGTATGATTTTGATGTATTAAAATCTTTAATGACGTTATTAACAGAATGAGGTTGTTCTTCAAAACGGTATTTATTATTAAGCGTATCAAAATATTGCAGTCTGTATTTTAGTTTGCCATTATCGTTTTTGTCTTTAAACAATTTGTCGGGGTAACCATCGCCATTAAGGTCTGCCATAACAAGCAAACTGCTGTTTTCATCACCGTTATAATTGTAACTTCCGCCAATAGTTAAGGTTTTCCACCACGCAGCAGGTCCAAAACCTGCTGCCAATGTGCCGCCAATACTGCCTGATGAAGAATAACTGCTGCCCAAAGAGCCTCCCTGAGTGGCGGTATTAAAATTTGCAATAAATGGCATATAGTTGTCATTTCCAACATTGACAGTATCTATTTTATTAGAAAATTTAGATATTGTTGTATCTATATTGTGATAGTTAAAAGTATATAGATTGGCATCACAACAGTCGCAAATTCTATGAAAAACATTTTTGTTGGTTGGACTGTATTCAAAATCTTCAGAAAATTGTGCATCTGTAATGTCTATCATTTTTGACAAAACAGTTTTTCCATATTCGCCAAGTTTATATTCAAAATAATATTGCCTTAATGTATCAATCAAAGTGCCGTCATTGTATATCACGCTTATATTGTCCAAGAGCCACGCATCTGTTTCAAGCAAGCCTTTCCTTGCATTGGTTGTTATATCGGGGCGAATTGTGTCTGCTTCGGCATAGCCATTCGGTTGTATTTTCGTTGCTATATTGAACTTTATAAAATACACTCCATTTGCAGTATTTTTATTGGTATATCTAATCTCTTTTAAATAAACCTGCTGTCCGTGATTGTGTGTTTTCTTTTGATAACTGAATTCTACATAATTACCGTCTGTATCTTCCATTCTTGTAAGATACCATTTTGCAATATTATGTTTAGATGTTTCGTCTGTTAATACAGCGGTTGGTTCTGGATAACCTTCATTTGTTTTTTTGCCGTAAACATATTTTACCCCGTCTTTGTCTGTTACTTCCCAAAAATAATTGTAAGGCTTTCCACTTACACCATAGCGTACGACATTCTGAAATTGTCCTTCAACTCTTCTGTAAAAAGTTTTTGGATTGCTGTTTCGGTTTTCAAAATTCCTTCTGTATGCAGGTTTGTTTAAAAATATATTTCCGCCAGAGGTATAACTTGTTACCAGCGTTTCCCCGTCAAGTAGATATGTTTCAGTTTCTTGTGTTTCGCTGTACAACGGCACTCCCCACCTTGTTTCCACTTCGATACTCGAAAAAGGTATGTCCCAGCCCTGACCGAGCCAGCCGTTGCCGCCGCCGCTGCTGTAAGAGAGGGATAAATTCGGCTGCATTCCGTTTCTGCCTGCGGGCAACCAAAGCGGCATAGAAGTGTTGGCAGTGCCTTTGTTGTTCGCCTCTGGCACAGAAAACTGACCAATGCCTGTGTGCGGGTGAGCCGCCTGCAAATCTTTTATCATTGTCGGCGTATATGCCTGTACATCAGGCAGTTCTGGGGCTTTAAGAATGCCGTTGATATAATCTGTAAAGTGGTCAGTGTGTGAATAAATCACGCAGTTTGCCAAGTCAATGCTGTCGCGCTCAATTCTTTGCCAATTTTGAGAATTTTCATCATAATAAAACGTAAAAATATCATCGGCAGTATAGCCGTTTTCAATCAATGCCGTATCGTATTTTAATGCGATAACCTGCTGATTTTCAAATTTTTGTCCGTCAGGCAAAAACCGATAACCCGCACTTTCGGCTGTAACGTTAAATATATCGCTGCTCACAACAGCCATATCAATACTGCGTAATGCAGTGATTGACAGCGTTTTATTCTCTAAAACGGAATTTTTATTACCAAAAAATTTTGCGCCCAAAAGAGAAATTTCAAACTCATTTTCGGGCGTAATGTCCTGCTTTGTTGATTTTGCAACATAATTTAATCCTGTTTCAAAATCATAATCTATTGAATTTGTGAAAGTTACCTCTCTTTCTACTTTTGTTCCATTCAGGTACTCAACTTCTATTTTCGATGTCCAAACATCGCCGCTCCCCTCTCCCTGTGGGGAAGGGTTGGGGGTGGGGCTTTTTCTGCTTACAATCGTTTCAAAAAATCCGCCTTTTGTCTTAACTTCCTTATTATCAATTTTTAACACTGCATCGTCATTGACAAAACCCTGTAAATAACCGAAAGCGCGGTAAAAAGCGCGGTTATTCGGCTGATTTACAACTATATAACCATTATCATTCTTGATTTTTGGAATAACTTGCAACTGCATATCTTTAATGCCGACCAAATTATGAACGCCGTCTGGCAACTGATAACGAATGATATTTTTGCCTTTTTTCAGCGCAAAATAGGGCAGTTCCTCCGTTTGTGCGTACCAAGTTGTGTCGGTTTTGAGAAACTTTCCGCCGACAACATCAGAATTGTTTATTTTCTTAATCAATGACGTAAAGTCCTGAACGCCATTGAGTTGATATGTCAAAACAACGCTGTCGTTTTCAGTAAGATTTTCGGGCAGATAAAACTCAAATGCCATATCGGTATTTGCGCCCTCTCTGATATACTGAAACTGCTCATTTACAGGTAGATAGAATGTGCCTGCGGACTGCGTTGCGGGTTTGTTTTGTGCAACTGCAATTTGCGGCACAATAACAAAACTGTCAAGTTTTGCCTGTTGAATTTCGTTTTTATCTTGTTTATTTTCAACGATTTGCTCGTTATTGCTTGCAAACTTCATATTACCGATGCTTGCCGATGGTTTTCCGCACGAAAGCATTGCTACTGCAACCATCATTATAATTGTATATTTTTGAAAAGTCGTTTTCATAATTTTATTGTTTTTTTAAGTTTAAGATTAAATATTAAAAAATTTGTGTTAATTTGTGTAATCTGTGGATTATTGTTTAATAATTATCTCCATCAGCATCATATCATCAACGTGAACATCAACCGTGTAAGTGCCTGTCGGCAGGTGTCCCATTGGAATAATTGTTTGATTTTCGCCTGTGGGCTTATTAGTGGGTGCTGTTTGGCAAAGCGGAACTGCGCCGTTGCCGTGAACAGAAAACCAAATCGTTGCAGGGCGCGTGAGTTTGTAGTCAATATAAAGATTTTCTACAACAGGATTTGGCAGATACGTTGCCTCTGTAAAAACCTGATAGATAGGGTTTTGATTGTTGTTTTGCGAATTTGAATTATCATTATTGAAAACCGAATTATTGACTTCGCTTTGAGTATAACCAAAAGTAAAATACGAAACGCTGTCAGTAAAATTCAGATTTTCAAACCTTATTTTGCCGTTGTTAATGCTTGTTGGCGTTAAAATAGTTGTTTGCCAACTCAAAAAATCTTGAGTATTGGAAATAAAAAGTTTGGGATTATTAAAATTATTTGTCGGCATATTTATCTCTAAATCAAGTAGATAAGTGTTTTGCGTGTAAGGTCTGACTTTCCAAATTCTGTTAAAAAGATAATAAAAATCATCGCCGATTGGAAAAATTGCCGAGCCGAGCGTTGCCTCCTGCTCATTATGTCCCCAAAAAACGTATTCGCCATTCAAAAAAGGAGTTTGCGCACTCTGCAATTCCGAAGAACTTTGATAGTTGGAGACTCCCTCTCCTGTGGGGAGGGTCGGGGTGGGGTTAAAAATCTTTACACTGTCGCCTGCAATAGTTGAAAAATTTTGCTTTAAACCCAGCACATCATCTCGCCCAATGCCGCCAACGCCATCGCTAAACTCCTGATTTTGAGAATAATGCCACAAAGTATCGCCCTGCGCATTGAGGTAATTGCCCTTGTACAAAGTGCCGCCGTATTTCGTTGCCAAATAACTTTGCCAAACTTGACGGTAATTCTCTGTAATAGGCTGATTTATAACAACAAATTCCGCAAGTTTGCCGTTAAAAAACAAAGAATCTGCATAACAAAGCAAAAGCGTATCGTGCAGATTTTCAGCGATAACCGTATCGTTATTTTGAATTTTAAATGACAAAAGATTAGACGTTACAATCGCGCCCGGATAATCTTCGTATTGATACCGAAAGCGGCTTTTTCCGCTGCCGTAACGTATTGATGTTAAGGCGGTTGTGTCCTCTTTCAGCAATGT
>JAISKN010000110.1 GCA_031260925.1 Prevotellaceae bacterium
ATTCACTTGCCTGTGCAGAGCGGCAGCAACAACACGCTCGAGCGAATGAAACGAAAATACACGCGCGAATGGTACTTAAACCGTATCGCGGCAATCAAGCGAATTTTGCCCGATGCCGCTATTGGAACGGACATTTTCTGCGGCTTTTCTGACGAAAGCGAGCAAGATTTTGAGGACACATTATCGCTGATGCGCGAAGTGAAATTTGACTCTGCTTTTATGTTCAAATATTCGGAACGCCCCGGCACTTTCGCCTCAAAAAATCTGCCTGATAATATTCCCGAAGAGGTTAAAATAGAGCGGCTTAACAAAATTATTGCCCTGCAAACCGAGTTAAGTTTGGAGAGCAACAAGCGCGACATCGGCAAAACTTTTGAGGTGTTGATTGAGGGCTATTCCAAGCGTTCCCACGATGATTTTTTCGGCAGAACTTCGCAAAATAAGGTAGTAATTTTTCCAAAAGAGGGCAAAAAAATCGGCGATTTGGTAAATGTAAAAATCGCGAAAGTTTCTGCCGCTACTTTAGTTGGAGAAATTGTGTGAAAATTGCTGCTTTGGCACAGTTTTTGTTATACAATAAATCGTATTAACTTATAATAACTTATCATTAAAAAATTTTTAAAAAAAACATTTATGAAAAAACTTAGTTTAGTTATCTTATTTGCAGCCGTATTGGCTATTGGTTTTACTTCTTGTTCTGACAAAGAACGTTGTTGGGAAGTCAGCGTTAGTTTCTCTTTTCTTGGAGAAAAAGAATCTCAAACTGGTTACGTTTGGGGTACAAAAGATGAGTTGGAAGCGAACATAGAAAAGGGCAAAGCCGCAGCAGAATTAGCAGGATTTAAAGACTACAAAGTTACCAAAAAACGTTCTAACAAAAGCGAAACCGATTGTGTTGGATTAAAGTAATTTTATTTGTGAAAAATCAGAAAAAGAGATTGCCCTTAAAAAGTAAATCTCTTTTTTGATTGATTTTATCAATGCTTTGATAGAAAAATATTTCTAAAATCTATTTTAAAATTAAAAAAAAACAACTACTTTTGCAAAAGAAATTAATCAAAATTTTTTAATATTTAATCACATAAAATTTTACAATTATGGAAGAAATTAAAGGAACAAAAACTGAAAAAAACCTGCAAGAAGCGTTTGCAGGCGAGTCGATGGCAAGAAATAAATACACTTATTATGCCTCGAAAGCAAAAAAAGAGGGCTACGAACAGATAGCCAACATCTTTTTAGAAACTGCTGCTAATGAAAAAGAACACGCTGAACTTTGGTTCAAACTTTTACACGGCGGCGAAGTGCCAGACACAGCAAACAACCTTTTGGACGCTGCAAACGGCGAAAATTACGAATGGACTGATATGTACGACAGAATGGCAAAAGAGGCTCGCGAAGAGGGCTTTACCCGCATCGCTATTTTGTTTGAAGGCGTGGCAAAGATTGAAAAAGAACACGAAAACCGTTACCGCAAACTGTTGGCAAACGTGCAAAACGAACTCGTTTTCTCACGCGATGGAGACGTAATCTGGCAATGCGCAAACTGCGGACATATTGTTATCGGCAAAAAAGCCCCAAAAGTATGCCCTGTTTGCTCTCACCCGCAGGCATATTTTCAACTCAAGGCTGAAAATTATTGATTTTTCAGGCGATTGCGGGTCAAGCCCGCAATGACACCTGCTTTTGATTTTTTCAGTCGGTAAGTCTGAAAATCAATAAGTCAATAAAAAAAGTCTGAAAATCTGTAAATTTTCGGACTTTTTTTGTTTTGCTGTTTTTAAAAAAATATTGTAATTTTGCAAAAAAATATTTTTTATGAGTACAACATTTCATTTTAATTCAGCAACAGAAATTTCTCCTGATTTTTTAACTGCAATTTTGACTATTTACAAAGAAAAACCTGTTTTTATTACCGTAGAAGAAGAACCATTTGCTTCTCTTTGGCAACAGGAAAAGGTTGTTCGCCGTGCCATTCAGGAAAAAAACGACCCTGATTTGCTACATAATTTTGATTTGGTAATTAATGAATTGAAACCAGAAATTAGCATTTCAGACGGTTATACCATTGACAAATCGTATGAATTGGGACTTAATAAATTGAGTGAACTTTACGGTGTAGATTTTAGAACATTATGAAGTTAATAATATCTAAACAGGCGCAATGGCAAACACAGGCATAAAAACTTTGGCAAAAGAGACCGCAATTTACGGCGTGAGCAGCATCGTTGGGAAATTTCTTAATTGGTGTCTTGTGCCGCTGTATTCATATACAGTTTCAGAAGGCGATTATGGCATTGTTACATTTCTTTATTCGGTGCTTGCGGTGGCTGTCATCGTGCTGACTTACGGAATGGAAACGGGCTATTTTCGTTTTGCATCGCATAAAACGACAGAGGAATCTAATAAAGTTTATACCACAACAATGACGAGCATTGCCGCAACTGCACTGCTTTTTGTTGGAATAATCGCGCTTTTTAAGAATGAAGTTTCGACAATGTTAGATTTGCCCGATTACAGTAACCTTGTTTTTTTATTGGCAATAATTGTGGCGATTGACGCTTTTTCGAGCATTCCATTTTCGTATCTGAGGTTTAAGCAACGCCCTTATATGTTTATGACTATCAAGTTGTTAATGATTGCCTGCAACATATTTTTCAATATTTTCTTTTTGCTTATTTGCCCAAAAATCAACCAACACAACCCCGAACTGATTGCGTGGTTTTACAACCCAAATTTCAAAGTCGGGTATATAATTATTGCCAATTTTCTGTCGTCTGTGGTTGGTCTGATTGCGCTTTTGCCGTTTATTTTTGCGGCAAAATGGCGTTTCAGTTTTTCGCTGCTCAAAACAATGCTGAAATATTCGTTGCCGCTTTTGCTGCTCGGCATTGTCGGCATTATGAACCAAAATGTTGATAAACTGCTTTTCCCTTATATCTGCAAATATGCAGGAATTGCCAAAGAGGTTTATCAAGCCGAACTTGGCGTTTATGGCGCGTGTTTCAAAATCGCGATGGTGATGATGATGTTTACTTACGCTTTCCGTTTTGCTTACGAGCCGTTTGTTTTTGCTAAAAAAAACAGCAAGGAAGACAGGGCGGTTTTTGCCACTGCAATGAACTATTTTGTGATTTCAACGCTCTTTATTTACCTTGCGTTAATAGCAGGTTTGGACATTTTGTCAATGCTTTTGAAAAAGAATTTTAGTGTTGCAATAGGAATAGTGCCGTTTGTGCTGATAACCTATTTTTTTCAGGGAGTTTATTATAATCTCTCGCTTTGGTACAAAAAAACCGACAAAACAATTTGGGGAACTTGGTTTTCGCTTATTGGCTTTACTATTTCGCTGATTATCAATATTTTATTTATTCCAAAGTTCAGTTATTGGGCGTGTGTTTTTGCCTCGTTAATCAGTTTTGCGGTAATGATGATTTTGTGTTACGCTCTCGGACAAAAATATTATCCAATAAAATATGATTTGAAAAAAATCGGAATATATACTGTGTTTGCAATGGCGTTGAGTGCGCCGATGTTGCTCGTAAAAATGCCAAACCTCGCACTGACACTCGTTTGGCGCATTGCGCTTGTTGTGCCGTTTGTGGTTTATGCGATAAAAAAAGATATTCCGATTAAGGAAATTTTACATAGAAAAACTAAAAAAGATGAAAGATGAATGACGAAAGATGAACGATGAAAGATGAAAGGAAGAACTGTCAATTTTGACAGGCTGCACCACCTTTCACCTTTCGACTTTCACCTTTTACCTTTCACCTTTTATCTTTCAACAAATAATTAAAAAAAATGCTTGATTTTCAAAACATTACAATAGAAGACAAACAAAAAATTCAGAAATATACTTTGAATTGTGAATATCGAAATTGCGATTTGGCATTTGCAAATCTTTTTGTGTGGAAATTTCGTTATTCAACGCAAATCGCTGA
>JAISKN010000139.1 GCA_031260925.1 Prevotellaceae bacterium
AGTGCTTTTGTGCCTAATGTGCTGAAAATTGTTGCCGACACTCTAAAAACCAGCGAGGCAGCCGTTGAAATAGAGATTGAAAATTACGAAAATTTTGTCGCTTTTCAGTTCGACTTAACTTTTCCCGCAGGCGTTGTGCCTGATTTACAAAATGTTGCTTTAACTGCCGACCGCAAGCAAAATCACAGCGTTTCGGCGAGTGCAGTTTCGGCAAACACATTGAGAGTTGTAGCGTTTTCATTAACGCAGCAGAATTTTTTGGGCAATTCGGGCGCAATAGTAAAAATTCCTTTTACGACAAACTGCGGAAATTATAATTTTTCGTTAAGCAATGTGCTGATTAGCAACAGTTTATCTGAAAATATCTTACAAACAAGCGAAAACGGCGCAGTGGAAATCGAGCAGGACACGGTAACTATCTATGCAGCAGTATGTTACGGCGATGTTTATACGGCAAACGGTTTTTCGTTGCCCGCCCAAACCGAAAGCGGAGTGTATCTCCTTGATTTACAGACGGCAAACGGTTGCGACAGCATTGTAAAATTGGATTTGACAGTTAGCATTAACGAAACTGTTGCCGCTTTTGCATCGCAAATCGCAGCACTGCAAAATCAGGTTGCGGCATTAAAGGCAGATACGGTTGTTTATTTGTCGCAAATATCTGGTTTGCAGACTGATACAACTGCCCTGCATTCGCAAATATCTGGTTTACAGACTGATACAATCGCCTTACATTCGCAAATTGCAGTTTTGACAGATAATTTAAACGATTGTAACGAAAATACAACGCTTTTGCAAAATCAAGTTATTGCATTACAAACTGACACAACAGCATATTTAGCGCAGATTGCACTTTTGCAAAATCAGATTATTGCATTAAAAATTGATACAACGGCATATTTAGCACAGATTGCAAGTTTAAATACGCAGATTACAAATTTGAATACTCAAATTACAGCACTGCAAACCGACACAGCGGCATATTTGGCGCAAATTGCAAGTTTAAATACGCAGATTACAAATTTGAATACTCAAATTACGGCACTGCAAACCGATACAGCGGCATATTTGGCGCAAATTGCAGGTTTAAATACGCAGGTTGCAACTTTGCAAACGCAAATCACATCGCTCAACGGACAAATAACCAACTTGCAAAACGATTTGGGCGATTGCAACAGCGAAAAAACGGCGTTGGTAAATCAAATTACAAATCTGAATACAGAGATTTCCACTTTGGAAAATCAGGTGTTAATTTTGGAAAATGATTTAACCGACTGCAACAATGAAAAAACAGTGTTAATTTCCGATTTGCAAATTTGTACTGAAAATGCAGTAATTCTCAACGAAAAAATTGACAGCCTGCAAAACGAACTCGACAACTGCAAAAATCAACTCGGCATAGAAGAAATTCCCGCCTTTGAGGTGCAAATTTACCCAAACCCTGCCACTGACGAATTAAGAATTAAAAGCGTAGATTGTCAAATTAATTCGGTAGAAATTTTTGACATTTCGGGTCGCGCGGTAGGGGCAGGGCGCGCCCTGCCCCTACAAAACGGCGGACAGACAATCAATGTTTCGTCTTTGCCCGCAGGCGTTTATCTAATCAAAATAAATACAGACAAAGGGACAAAAACAGAGAGGTTTATAAAAAAGTAATGATTGTCTTTGAACCACGATTTTATTAAGATTAAAAAGATTAACAGGATTTTATTTTATCTTGATAATCAAGAAAATCTTATTAAAATCGTGGTTCAAGACAAAAAGATTTACAGGATTTTGTTTTAATCTTGAAAATCCTAAAATCCTGTAAATTCTGATTCTGACAAAAAGATAAAAAACGCAGATAATATTATCATTATCTGCGTTTTTATCTTTAATCAGCGTTATCTGCGTGCTAAAAGATTTTTCACATTACCTTCTTGTGCTTGAGCCTCCGCCTGACGAACGACCTCCGCCGCTGCTTGAACTTCCGCCTGATGAACGGCTACCGCCGCCGCTGCTTGAACTTCCGCTTGAACGGCTCGAACTGCCGCTGCTTACTGTGCCTGAACTTCTACCGCTGCTGCTCGAACTTGAACTTCTTGTCGATGTTGAACTGCTTGAGGAACTTCTGCTTGGAGTGCTGTATGTTGAACTTGATGACGAAGAACTTCTGCTTGGCGTACTCTGTGTTGAACTTGAACGTGAATTGTCCGAACTGCGTGTTGTTGCGCTGCTGCCAGACGAGCGTGTTGATGAATTGTCAGAACTGCGCGTTGTTGCGCTGCTGCCAGACGAGCGTGTTGATGAATTGTCTGAACTGCGTGTTGTTGCGCTGTTGCCCGATGAACGAGTTGATGAATTGTCTGAACTGCGTGTCGTTGCGCTGTTGCCAGATGAACGTGTTGAGTTATCTGAACTGCGCGTTGTTGCACTGTTGCCCGATGAACGTGTTGAGTTGTCTGAACTTCTTGTTGCGCTTTCACGGTTTGTGCCGTTGCCTGACGGGCGGGTAGAACTGCCGTTGTCGCGTGTGCCTGTGCTTGCGCTGCGCCTTACGTCTGAATTGCCTGTCCCGCGTGCTGTGCTGTTATATGCGCTGCGTGTCCTTTCAATATCGCGGCGGTTGGTTACTGCTGTGCCGCTGCTTGTGGTGCGGCTGACATTGCGCTGCGAAAAACTGCGGTCAGGGTAGCGCGTTGAATAATCTCTGCGCGACATCGAACTGTGAGCCGAACTTGAACGGTAGTCATATCTTGACGTGTTGTGATAACGGTAACTTACATAATGATAATCTCTGTAATAACTATGTAGCCAGTCTCGATAATGATGGTAATCTACGCAACCGTAATAATGATACCAACTTGGGTAATATCCCCAATAGTAAGGCGACCACCAGCGCGTGTATAATGGACTCCAAAACCACGAATAAATTACAGGCGTATAAATATAAACAGGCTCAATAATGTAGTTGTCGCCGTAAAGATACGAGTCGCCGATAATTTGCACAACGGCTTTATCGTTTTCTTTCAGGGTGATAATTGTGGCAACATCTTGAAAAATGTCTTGAGCCAAAACTGCCTGAATAATAACGATGTGCGCATCTCTTTCAGGCGACTCGAGTACGCGCAGGTAATCAACCTGTCCGTCATAATTCAAATCGAGGTTTGAAATCGGATTTTGCCAATCGTTGAGCATTCTTTCAAATTCTTCAAGGTTTTTTGCCTTGCCGAAAAGAATTGCAACAGCCTTTAAATCAAGGTTGTCGCTAATGTCTTCGTTTTTTGCCTCCACTGTGATTTTAGTTTGTGCAAAAATCTGCGTGAACGAAACCAGTAAAATTACCAGTAATGTCGTTAAACGTGTTTTCATAATTGTAATTTTTTTTTAAGTTTATTAATAAAATTGCTTTATATTTTGATAATAATTTTGACAAAAGGTTTAATATGATTTTTAACAATCAAATTTTTTCCGCAAAGTTAGCCATTATTTTTTGTTTTACAAAAAAAAGAGTAATTTTGTGCGTTGAAAAATCACATAAAAAATATTATGAAAATTTTAGAAAAAATATTATACAACAAATTTTTACGAACGGAAAAACGGTCAGTAAAAAATTTGGAGAAAAATTTTTTGAGTTACGCACAAATAAATTCTGTTCTTTTGATTTTTAAAACTTTGAATGACAGCGAAATAGCCGTTTTTGAAAATATAGCAAACGTTTTAAAAAAAGACGGCAAAAAAGTTGTTATGTGCTGTTTCTCGGAAAATAAAAAGTCAATGCTCGAAAGTTCTGACAATTTAATTATCATCAAAAAAAATAACCTGAATTTCTGGCAAAAGCCTGAAAATGAATTACTTGATAAAATTTCCGAGCAAAATTTTGATGCCGTTATAGATTTATCTTTGAAAAAATCTATTCCGTTGCTTTATATTTTGCTGCATTCACAGGCAAAAATTAAATGCGGAAGACAAATTCAATCTGATTTGCTTGATTTTATGATTGATATTTCTTCTAACCCTTTGGCAAATGAAAAGGAACTTTTTGATAATATTGTTAATTATTTGAAAATCATTAATAAATAGAATAATGATTTTTTTGAGGTGCTATTAAAATAAATTTTGGTAATAACTAAAAAGACAGATGTCATTCCCGCGCAGGCGGGAATCCCATTTGTACATTGCAGTAAGGAGATTCCCGCCTGCGCGGGAATGACAGGTTTCTTTATGAACAATGAATAGTGAACAATGAATAATGACAGGAAAACTCTTAATCAAAAATCGTAAATCAAAAATCATAAATCAAAAATCAAAAATCGTAAATCAAAAATCGTAAATCTAAAATCGTAAATCTAAAATTGTAAATCAAAAATCATAAATCAAAAATCGTAAATCATAAATTCTTCTAAACTTTAAAATAAAATGTTACGAAATAAATTAGTCGGAATGGGAGTTGCGCTTATTACGCCGTTCAAAAAAGACGGCTCAATAGATTTTGATGCGCTGGGCAAACTTGTTGATTATCAGATTGATAACAACACAGATTATTTGGTTGTTTGCGGCACAACATCAGAATATCCAACTCTCACACAAGAGGAGCGCGAGCAAATTACCCGTTTTGTAGTTGCTAAAAATAACGGCAGAATACCGATTGTTGTTGGTATTGGCGGACATAACACAGAGCGTGTAAAAAACAGGATTGCGTCTTATGATTATACAGGAATTGATGCCGTACTTTCTGTTGTGCCGTACTATAATAAGCCATCGCAAGAGGGTTTGTATCAGCATTTTAAGGCTCTTGCAACGGCAACAGAAATGCCGATAATCCTCTACAATGTTCCGAGCAGAACAGGCACAAACCTTGCTGCAAACACAACTTTACGGCTTGCGCACGAGTTTGGCAATATCGTTGCGGTAAAAGAGGCATCAGGCAATTTTCGTCAAATAGACGAAATTATCAAAAACAAACCGCAAAATTTTATGGTTATTTCGGGCGATGACGGTATAACTTTTCCGTTGATAACGCTCGGCGCAGTCGGCGTGATTTCGGTTATCGGCAACGCTTTTCCCAAAGAATTTAGCCGAATGGTGCGAATGGCGTTGCGCGGCGATTTGGTTGGCGCGAGGGAAATTCACTACCGTTTCACTGAACTTATGGAACTGCTTTTTGTTGATGGCAACCCTGCCGGCGTAAAAAGCGCGCTTGCCGAAATGGGCTTGATAGAGAACGTTTTACGGCTGCCGCTTGTGCCTACAACCATTGCCACAAAAGAAAAAATCAGTAAAATAATGAAAGATATTAAGTTGATTTCACAGTGAGTTGGCACGCAGATAACGCAGATTTTTTTTTACAATTATTCTGTGTAAATCAGTCTAATCTGTGTTATATGTGTGCAAAAAACTTTTTCTGTTTTGCTAAATAAAAATAAAATATTAATTTTGCAGAAAAAAATTATGTTATGGAAGCAGTAAAATTTCATACTCGAATTTCAGACAAAGGCGTTTTTTCGTTGCCGAAACGCTTTGTTAGTTCTTTATGCAACACCGATGTAGAGGTTATGCTTGTGCCTGTTGCCAAAAAAACAGGCAGTTTAAAACAATGGGCAGGTGCTTTCAAAGTGTCAAGCAACGATTATGACAATGCTATTTATGAATCTTTAAAAGAAAAACATTTATAACAAATGATTAGAATCTTGCTTGATACTAATGTAATTATAGATTACGCTTCGCAACGAGAGCCGTTTTTTGCAGATGCAGACAAAATTTTTGACTGTATTTTAGATAATAAAATTTCGGCGTATGTGTCTGCAAGTGCCGTTACGGATATTTTTTATATTCTCAAACGCGAAAACAGTAAAGAAGACACTTTGAGTTTTCTAAAGGAACTGTTAAATGTTGTAAATATTCTTACTGTAGATAAAAACGTAATAATCAGTGCATTATATTCAGGCTGGAATGATTTTGAAGATGCTGTTCAGGCGCATATTTCTATTGAAAATAATATTGATGTTGTAATAACACGCAATACAAAAGATTTCAAATGCCTAAATGAAGTCAATGTATTAACTCCTGCTGATTTTTTAGATAGATGGCTGTCTAATAAATTTTCTTTAATGAGAATTTTATAAAATCCTGCTAAAAAACATATTTTATGTAGAGATGTTGAGTGAAACGTTTCTGCATTTTTTATGTTATTTAGCATAATTTTTACTTTCAATTTGTGATTTTTTGATACCTGAAAAAATGAATTTGTAATTTTTTTGAAAAAAAGTTCAAAAAAATTTGTTGTGTTCAAAAAAAAATTTATATCTTTGCACTCTGAATTAAAACAGAGAAGAAAGATGAAAGAAGAAAGGTGAAAGGAAGAAAGATGAAAGGTGAAAGATGAAGGGAAGAAAGATGAAAGGTATGTGTAACCGTTTATTATCTAAACTTTAATCTCTAAACTTTAATCTCTAATCTCTATACTCTAAAAAAATTAAACTCTTAAAATATTATTATGAAAAAAGAAAAACAGTTTAGTCTTGTGTATCGCGATATGTGGCAGAGTTCGGGCAAATACGTTCCGCGCAAAGACCAACTTGAACAAATCGCGCCTGTGATTATTGATATGGGCTGTTTTGCCCGCGTAGAAACCAATGGCGGAGCGTCAGAGCAGGTAAATTTGCTCTACGGCGAAAACCCAAATGCTGCCGTTCGCGCATTCACAAAACCTTTTAACGAAGTCGGCATCAAAACTCATATGTTGGACAGAGGTCTGAACGCAATCAGAATGAACCCTGTGCCTGCTGACGTTCGTCAATTAATGTACAAAGTGAAACACGCGCAAGGCGTTGATATTACAAGAATTTTCTGCGGATTAAATGACGTTCGCAATATTGCAGCCTCGACAAAATGGGCGAAAGCAGCAGGTATGACAGCGCAGGCAACAATGTGCATTACCTATTCGCAAGTTCATACTGTCGAATATTATATTAATATGGCTGAGCAACTTATCGCCGAAGGAGCAGACGAAATTTGCTTGAAAGATATGGCTGGAATTGGTCGTCCTGTAATGCTTGGCAAAATTGTAAAAGCGATTAAAGATGCGCACCCCAATATTATTATTCAATATCACGGACATACAGGACCTGGCTTTTCGGTTGCCTCGATGCTCGAAGTAGCAAAGGCAGGCGGCGATGTGTTTGATGTGGCAATCGAGCCGCTTTCGTGGGGAATGGTACACCCAGACGTGATAACGATACAGGAAATGTTCAGAGATGCAGGCTTTAGCGTGCCAAAAATCAATATGAAAGCCTATATGGAAGCGCGCCGCCTTACGCAAAGTTTTATGGACGACTTTTTGGGCTATTTTATTGACCCGCGCAACAGATTTATGACTTCGCTGCTGGTTAGTTCTGGACTTCCCGGTGGTATGATGGGGTCGCTTATGGCAGACCTGAAAGGCGTTCACGCTGCTATTAACTCAAATTTGAAAAAAGACGGCAAAGCCGAACTTTCGGAAGACGAATTGCTTGTACAACTTTTTGACGAAGTGGCTTATGTTTGGCCTAAACTCGGCAATCCGCCTCTTGTAACGCCGTTTTCGCAATATGTGAAAAATGTTGCTTTAATGAATATTTTTTCAATGAGCAAAGGCGGAAAACGCTACGAAATGATTGACAATAACACTTGGGATATGATTTTGGGCAAAGCGGGAAAACTTCCGGGAACGCTCGACAAAGAAATTATTGACCTTGCAAAATCAAAAGGGCTGGAATTTTTTGCTGGCAATCCGCAGGACAATTACCCTGACGTTCTTCCGAAATTCATTGCAGAAATGGCAGAACTCGGTTGGGACAGAGGACCAGACGACGAAGAACTTTTTGACTTTGCGATGTTCGACAAACAGTACCGCGACTTCCGTTCTGGCGAGGCAAAAAAACGTTTTAACAAAGAACTTGATGCCGAAATAAACAAAAAATACACCGCTGCCGGCTCTGCCGCACCGAAAATTGATTTGACGGAAATTGCTATCAGCCGCCACCCAAAAGCAGAGCCTGTTACCGCTACGGCAAAAGGGCGCGTGCTTTGGGAACTTGATTTTGAAGATGTTTCGATTAAGCCAGAGGTAGGGAAAACTTACAAAGCAGGCGATTTGCTTTGCGCAATTCAAACTCCCGCCAACGGTTTAGAGTTTATCTACGCCAACTTTGACGGAAAGATAGTTGATGCAATAGAGCAGGGTAGAGCAGTTGCCAAAGGCGATGTAATTGCATTTATAGAAAAATAATTGTTGATTTATATTAATAAAATATAGAATTTTTTTCATTTTTTTGACTGTGGGGCAGAAGTATTTGTGAAAATGTTTCTGCTCGTTTTTTTTAAGTGCAATAAAATTATTAATGTAATACTTTGCGTCTTTGTGCCTTCGCGCCTTTGCGTTCAAAAAATACATTTCTTAACGCAAAGCCGCAAAGACGGAAAGCCGCAAAGAAAAATAACATTAATTTTTTACATTACTTATCAAAAAAAAATTGTACATTTGCATAAAATTAGAAAAACCTTAATTTATTATTACAGATATGAAAAACAAAGAAAAAATGTTTCCCAACGTTTCCGATGAGCAGTGGAATGATTGGCATTGGCAGGTACGAAACCGCATAGAAACGCTTGAAGAACTAAAAAAGTATATCAATCTTACCGAAGAGGAAGAATTTGGTGTAAAACAGTCGCTCGAAACGCTCAGAATGGCGATTACGCCCTATTATTTGACGTTGATTGACACCGAAAACCCGCATTGTCCTGTTCGCAAGCAGGCAATTCCCACCGCCTCCGAAACGCACCAGGCGGCTGCCGACTTGCTCGACCCGCTGCACGAAGACGAAGATTCGCCCGTTCCCGGACTTACGCACCGCTACCCCGACCGCGTGCTGTTTTTGATAACAGATATGTGTTCGATGTATTGCCGACACTGCACGCGCCGCCGTTTTGCAGGGCAAAAAGACAATGACGTTACGCCTGACGACAATATCGAGCGCGCTATTGAATATATTGCCAAAACGCCGCAAGTGCGCGATGTGCTGCTTTCGGGCGGCGATGCGCTGATGCTTTCTGACGCAAAATTGGAGTATATCATCAAGCGGTTGCGCGAAATTCCGCACGTTGAAATTATCAGAATTGGCACGCGCACGCCTGTGGTTTGCCCGCAGCGCATCACTGACGGCTTGGTAAATATGCTCAAAAAATATCACCCGATTTGGGTAAATACGCATTTCAATCACTCGCAGGAAATCACGCCAGA
>JAISKN010000197.1 GCA_031260925.1 Prevotellaceae bacterium
GCGTTTTTGAGATTTTCCCGCACCACTTTTACCCGATAACGAAAAATTTTATAAACCAGAAAATATACAAAATCTGATTTCAAATACAGCACCCGCAACGGCAACAACGATAATACCCGCAAAAGCGAGTAAAGCAATTTGAATAAAATTTTATTTAACACTTCTATAAGATTTTAGATTTACGATTTACGATTTACGATTGATGGGCAATGTCTGTCAAAATCAATCGTAAATCGTAAATCAAAAATCGTAAATTGTTATTCATAAATTCCAATGCTAACGCCGTAAGCAAATTCGCCGTCAAGAATGAGTTGCAGTTGTTCATCGGTTAAATCAACCACTTTTTCCTGCTTCATTTTTGCCGAAATGTACTCAAACATATCGTCTTCTGCAATTTCTGCCTCTTGCGCCTCATCTTCTTCAATCAGATTATTTTCTTCGTAATAATCAATGATTAAGTCAAGCACATATTGAATATCGTCTTCGTCAATGGCAGCATTTCCGCCGTCTGACAGCGATTTTTTGATAAATTCAATAGCATCAGAATCATCAAATTCAAGCAAATCTTCCTGCATAATTTTTTATTTTTAAAAGTTTGTAAAATATTTTGCAAAGATACAAATTAATTGTAAAAAACAACATAATCAAATAATAATTTTCGTAAATTTGCGTTTCTAAAACAACACCTCCCCCATGCCCCCTCCAAAGGAGGGGGAGTTGGGAACTTGCAAAGACACACTAATTTTGAAAATTGCTCACTCCCCCTCCTTTGGAGGGGGCAGGGGGGAGGTAAAAATCAAAATATATGAACGACAAAAAATACATATTCCGTTGCCTGCAAATCGCATCTTTTGCGCAGGGCAAAACTGCACCAAACCCGATGGTTGGGGCGGTTATCGTGTGCGATGACAAAATTATCGGTGAGGGCTACCATAAATTTTACGGCGATGCGCACGCCGAAGTTAATGCGATAAAGTCTGTGAAAAATCACGAATTGCTCACAAAATCAACCATTTACGTCAATCTTGAGCCTTGCTCGCATTTTGGAAAAACGCCGCCCTGTGCCGATTTGATTATCAAAAGCGGCATTCCCAAAGTGGTTATTGGAATGTGCGACCCAAACCCAAAAGTGAATGGCAAAGGCATTGCAAGGCTGCGAAAGGCAGGCATCGAAGTTGTGGTTGGAGTAGAGGAGGAGGCTTGCAAAGAGTTTAATCGCCGCTTTTTGACAAATATTGAAAAATGCCGCCCATACATTATTTTAAAATGGGCGCAAACCGCCGATGGTTTCATTGACAAAGAACGGCAAAATGCTGATACTGAGCCTCTTAAAATTTCAAACGGAATCACAAAAATGCTCAATCATCAACTTCGCACGCAAGAGGCGGCAATTTTGGTTGGCACACGCACAGCCTTTTTGGACAACCCGAAACTGACCGTTACAAAATGGCACGGAAAATCGCCTGTGCGAATGTTTATCGACAGAAATTTGACAATTCCGACCGATTACAATCTTTATGATAACTCGGTAAAAACGGTTGTTTTTTGTCATTGCGGGCTTGACCCGAAATCGATTGAAAAGCACTTGCGAGCGATTGCGGGTCAAGCCCGCAATGACAAAAACAAAAATATTGAATTTATCAAATTAAATTTCTCAGAAAACATCATTCCGCAAATTTTGAACTATCTATATATCAATCATTTAGAGTCAATAATAGTGGAAGGCGGCAGGCAACTTTTGCAGTCCTTCCTCTACCAAAATCTTTGGGACGAGTGCCATATCGAAACCTCGCCGCAGATTATCGAAAAAGGCGTAAAAGCACCTGAATTTCTCTCTTCAAAGCCTTGTGAAACAATGTTTTATGAGGAAAATCGGATTGAGGTTTTTAAAAATGGAAAATAAAATTATTAATCTTTAGTTTTTATTTTAAAAAAAATATTTGTACCTTTGCAACTGCTATTATTTTAATGGCTATTAAGTTAATTACGGTTAAAATAATTTATTATGGAGTTTTACGATAGACAAAATGAGTTGGAAACGTTGGCGAAAATTGAGGCGCAATCAACAGAAAATGCCTGTTTTTCGGTGATGATTGGGCGCAGGCGAATTGGCAAAACGGCTTTGCTTTTGCGCTCGTTTGAAAAAGAAAAAATGCTTTATCTTTTTGTTTCGCGCAACAGTGAGGCGATGCTTTGCAGCCAATTTCAGCAACAGGCAACCAAAGATTTAGGATTGCAAATTTACGGCACAATCAGCAATTTTCGCGATTTATTTGAACAACTGCTAATGTTTGCCGAAAATAATCATTTCACTTTGATAATTGACGAATTTCAAGAATTTGAACACGTTAATTCTGCCATTTTTAGCGATATTCAAAATCTTTGGGACAGATATAAAGATAAAATTCGCTTGAATTTTATTGTCTGCGGCTCAATTTATTCTTTGATGATGAAAATTTTTGAAAACAAAAAAGAGCCGCTTTTTGGGCGTTTGACTTCAAAAATCACACTTAAACCATTCACAATCAGTGTTATAAAAAACATTTTGCAAGATTACAACTCAAATTATACCGCCGAAGATTTGCTGTTTCTTTACACTCTCACAAGCGGCGTTCCGCAATATATCGCTTTGCTGATGAATGCAGGCGCAACAAATTTCACAAAAATGCTTGATTTTACTACACGTTCCGATTCGCCCTTTTTGAGTGAAGGAAAAGATTTGCTCGTATCGGAATTTGGGCGTGATTACAGCGTTTATTTCTCTATTTTACAACTGATTGCAGCAGGAAAAAACACGCAAAGCGAAATTGATTCAATTATTGGCAAAAATACAGGCGCGTATTTGGCAAACCTCGAAAATCAATATTCACTGATTGTAAAAAATAAGCCAATGTTTGCCAAACCCGAAAGCAGAAAGGCGCGATGGATAATAGATGACAATTTTTTGCGCTTTTGGTTTCGCTTTATTTACCCAAACCAAACTTTGATTGAAATGGGCAAATTTGAAATGTTAAAAAATTATATATCAGATAATTACGAACAATATAGCGGTTTGATTTTGGAAAAATATTTTCGCCAAAAATATTCCGAAGAAAAAAATATTACTTCAATCGGAAACTTTTGGGACAGCAAAGGCGAAAATGAAATTGACTTGATTGCGCTGAACGATTTTGAAAAAACGGCTATTGCGGCAGAAATAAAACGCAATGCAAAGAAAATTAATTTGCAGGAATTAGCAATAAAAGCAGATTGTTTAAAAAATAAACTGTTGAAATATAATGTGTCGTTAGAGGCACTATCTATGAATGAAATGTAAAAAAATGAAAACAGCAGTAGTCATATTGAATTTTAACGGTAAAAATTATCTTGAAAAATTTTTGCCTGATGTGGCGCGTTTTTCTGGCGATGCGCAAATTGTGGTTGCAGATAACGGCTCAACCGATAATTCTGTGCAGTTTTTGCAGGAGAACTTTCCACAGATACAACTCGTTTTGCTTGAAAAAAATTTTGGTTTTGCCGAAGGCTACAATCGTGCGCTGAAAAATTTAGAGGCAAAATATTATGTTTTGCTCAATTCCGATGTGCAGGTTACGGAAAACTGGCTTGAAACATTGGAGAATTTTATGGAAAGTTCGCCCAAAATTTGCGCCTGCCAACCGAAAATCCGCTCGTATTTGCAGCCTGAAAAATTTGAATATGCTGGCGCGTGCGGCGGAATGATTGATGAATACGGCTATCCTTTTTGCCGAGGCAGAGTTTTTGGCAAAGTCGAAACTGACAACGGACAGTATGACGACATCGCCGAGATTTTTTGGGCAACGGGCGCGTGCCTTTTTATTCGTTCCGCAGATTTTTGGGAAGTCGGCGGGCTTGACGGCAGATTTTTTGCGCATCAGGAGGAAATTGACCTTTGCTGGCGGCTAAAAGCGCGCGGCAAAAGTATTGTTTGCGTACCTCAAAGTGTGGTTTTTCACGTTGGCGGAGGTGCGCTGAATTATGAAAGTCCGCGCAAAACTTTTCTAAATTTCCGCAACAATTATTTATTATTGTATAAAAATTTGCCGACAAAAAAGTTGATTAAAGTGCTGATTGTCAGATTTTTTCTTGATTATGCGGCAATGCTGCAAATGATTTTGCAAAGAAAGTTTAAAAATGCGCTCGAAATTCCCAAAGCGAGAATAAATTTTTACAAAATTTTCCGAAATTTTAAACCAGACAAAGCAAAAAACCTCTATTTCACCGTAGATTTTTTTCCAAAAGGAATGAAAAAAGGGTTATTTCTAATTAAGAGTTAAAAGTTAAGAACTAAAAATCAGCACACTAATTTTTAGTTCTTAACTCTTAGTTCTTAACTCTTATTTTTTAGTTTATTTTTATTACTTTTGCCTAAAAATTTTTATGAAAAATACCCTTGCTCTTACAAAACGAATTTTGCAGCAATTTTCGCACGACAAGCGGACTATTGCGCTTTTTATGATTGCACCGATTGTTGTGCTTTGGCTTTTTTCGGTTATTCT
>JAISKN010000175.1 GCA_031260925.1 Prevotellaceae bacterium
TGCTGCATTTGCACCGCAATCCGTTAGGATTGCATCGCTCGGTAGAAAAAAAACACAAATATAAACCTGCATTCCGTAGGAATGCACCCTTAAAAAAACATTTCAACCCCTGATTCGCACAAATTATTTTATTCTGTGTAAATCAGTGTAATCTGTGGATAGTAATATTTTCTCTAACATTTCCGCACCATTTTTCCGCGAGAATTTTTCTCTATTTTCGGGCGAAATTGTACTTTTGGTGTAGCCGTTTTTTTGCCATTCGGCGTATTTTTCCAAAATAAACTTTTCCACTTCTGCAACATCGGAACTCACTAAACCACAGTTGATTAGGTCGATTGTTTGCGCAAGTTCGTCATTGTTATTAGGCGTACAAAGAATTGGGCGATTGCAGCCGATATATTCCGAGAATTTTGTGGTCATTATTCCAAGAAAGCCCTTTGTCCCAACTTTATTGCTGAAAATCAACAGAATAGCACTTCTATTCATTTTTGAAACGAGTGTTTGCTGCGTTACAAAATTTTCAAAATGTACAAAATTTTCAATTTCATATTTTTTTGCAGAATTTTCAACAGTTTTTCTTGAATTATTATCACAGAAAAATTTGATACACAAGTTGTTATCTGAAATTTTTTGTTCATTTTTCAAATTTGAAATTGCCTTAAAAAACACATCTGGATTTTTCGTGTTTTCATTTTCTATATTTCCAAAATACGAAATATAAAACTTGTCTGCTTTTATAATTTCGTGCAAAAACAAATTTTCGTCAAACCCGTTATAAATAGTGTAACTGTTTGAATTATAGTTTTTTAAAAAATCTGAATGCCATTTTGAAACAGAAGATATGCCATTTGTCAATTTCAGCGATTTATTCCTGCGTTTTAAATTAATTTTTTTGTAATGTTTTGTTAAAAATTTTCCGATAAAAGTTGGAATTTTATGCACAAAAATATGATTGCTTTCAAGTGGAGTTTGCTCAAAAACATCACGCAAATCGACAAAAAACGGCAAATTTAATTTTTTCGCTGCCATTGCAGCAGTAGTCAGCGGAAACGAATGAAAAGTGCAGGAGCAAAATATTAAGTCGAAATCGTTGTTTTTTAAAACTTTTTTTGATTTTCTGTAAAAATATTTTCCTTTGTGGTCAAAAATCAGGTTTAAAACAGTTTTAAAAAGCCATTCAATTTTAAATAAAAAACCATTTTTAAAATGGTAATAATCAACAAGTTGCAGATTAATATTTTCAGGCAAAAGTTTTTGTTCGCGGTGATTTTCGGTTATCAAAGTAATGTTCCACCCTTTTTTTTGAAAATAATCACAAAAATAACGCACTCTCGGCAAAAAAGCAGGCGGAGTAAATGGGTCGCAAAAAAATAATATTTTCGGTTGTCGCTCTAACATATTAATTATCAGTTATTTTTATATAATCTAATAAATACTGCACCTTGTTTCCACTCTTTAACCAATTCTTTGCTTTTAAAACTGTCGATTTCTTCGTCAAGCATATTTCCAATATTGCTATAAACACTGTATTTGATTGTGTCGGAAGTGCCACTGTATCGCTTATCTCCATTCAAGTCAATCTCATTTGCAGTGGCAGTTGTTGGATAGAAAAGAGATGTTTCGCTGATTTCAATTTCATTTTCGTCAAGATATTTAATCATATCTCTGCGCATTTCATAATATGGAATGCCTGACAAAGTGCAGTCCCAATTTTGTGAAAGTTTCTCTGGATAAAAATATACCCAAAAATGTCCTGTCCATAAGCCGATTAACAATAAAATCGCAATGATTTTTGCTCGTTTTTTTGATAAAAGTTCAAATAAAAGTTTTCCGACAATTAGCGCAAAAGCAACATACTCAAATATAAAATATCTCGAACCGAAACAGTTACAAAAAGGCAGTGTAATGAGCGCAATCAGTAAAAAAGTTGCACCGAAAATAACCCATTCAGTGCAGATTTTTTTAGAAAAAATCTTTTTTATTCCAAATTTTAATAATAAAACACCAAATACAAGCCAGAAAAAAATCCTTCCATAGTCTAAAAACCATCGAATTAATACTGCAATATTAATTGCAAGTCGTCTAAAATCAACAAAATCAAGTGCGTTTTCCCAAGCAGGGTCTTTGCGCGAAATACTGAACAAATTGAAAATTGTGCAATGAATAATGTACAGTGTTGTATATATCAAAATCGCAGGGATAAACGGTAAAAGTGCTTTACCAAGTATTTTGAAAGGATTTTTCCAATTATTTTCCCTTAAAAGCAAAACAAAATACGCTAAACCAATCCCAATGCACAAATCAAACCCGCGAGCGCGTATCATTGCTAAGAAAAATAGCGAAACGGCAAAGGCAATTTTCCGTTTTCGCAGCATAAAATTCACACTCATAAATGCAAACAAAAGCATTATAATGTCAGGCATTATAAGCAAACTTTGCGTTATCAATGCTGTATCAGACACCACGAGCAAAAAAACAAACGGCAAAATAGAATTATCTTTTATGAAAAATTGACAGAATTTGTAAATTTGGAAAATCAGACAAATGCCGACCACTGAAAACAAAATTTGCGTTACAAGTAAGTTGCAACCAAAAAATTTCCATAGCAAAGCAATTCCACTTGCCATAAAAATATTGTCATCGCACATTCCAAGCGGAAATAAAAATGACGAAAAATTGTTTTCGTACAAAAACAGCGCGGGGCGAGAAACCATTGCCGCATCCCAGAAACCAATATCAAACAACAAAAATTTGCCTGCCAAATAAAGCAGCAGCACAACAAATAAAATATAGTTTTCTTTAAAATATTTCTTCATTTTAATTTTTCCATTAATAAATTTTCCAACTCTAATTGGTTGATTTTCAAATTATAAACGCTGTTGTAGGCAAGTGAAATATTGCCTGTTTCCTCCGACACAATAATTATAACTGCGTCTGTGCGTTCGGAAATGCCGAGCGCGGCGCGGTGTCTAAGTCCGAGTTCTTTGGGTATTTCGGGGCTGCGCGAGATTGGCAAAATTGCGCCCGCCGCCACAATTTTATTTTTGGCAATTATCAACGCGCCATCGTGCAGCGGCGAATTTTTAAAGAAAATATTTTCAATCAGCCGCGTGTTTATTTCGGCGTTGATAACCTCTCCTGTGTCGATATATTCCTGCAAATCAGTGGTTTTAGCAATCACAATAAGCGCGCCAACTTTGCCTTTTGACATATTGCGGCAAGCATTTGCAATATTTTTTAGCGGCAAAATTGCCTCATCGCTCGCTTTGGTAATATGAAGTTTATTTAAAAAACCTATAAAATGTTTCCAGTTATCTCGTTTGCCGATATTGAAAAAAAATCGTCTGATTTCTACCTGAAAAATCACAATCAGCGCAATAGCACCGACATTAAAAAGTCCATCGAAAATTTCGCCGAGCAATTCGAGTTTGAAAATTCGCGTTACCAAAAAACGCGCCACCATAAACAACAGCAGCCCGATAAAAATATTTCTTGCGCCTGTACCGCGCATCCAAACAAAGCACTGATACAGCAAAACTGCCACAAGTACAATGTCAATTATGTCTTTTATTTGAAATGTAAGCACCTTAATTATAGAGTTTAGTTATTAGATTATAGAGAATAAAAAGTTAAATTCCTTCGGAATTTGTTTTTATAACACAGAGTTCACAGAGAACCACAGAGTTACACAGAGATATTTTTATATTTTTTCGCAGAAAAAAACTCTGTGTTCTTGTATTTTTTTCTCATTTTATCTTCTCTTTTTTTAGTTCACAGAGAAAGAAAAATAAATTTTTCTCTGTGGTTCTCTGTGTATTCTCTGCGAACTCTGTGTTATGAATGTATTTATGTTATTTATTTTGCGTTACTTAGAAAATTGAATTTAGAAATTATTTTTATTGCCTCCACAGCCTCTTTTACATCGTGTATGCGCAAAATATCTGCACCGTTCAGCAGCGCGAAAGTGTTGAGAACAGTTGTGCCGTTGAGTGCTGTTGCGGGTGTTGTGCCGAGAACATTGTTAATCATTGATTTGCGTGAAACCCCAACCAGCATCGGCGCATTGAAACACTCAAACGCTTTGATATTCCGCATAAGAAGATAATTTTGCTCGGTTGTTTTGGCAAAACCAAAGCCTAAATCAAGAATTATGTCGGAAGTAAAGCCCAAATTTCGCAATTTTTCGATTTTTTCTGCAAAATATTTCAAAATATCGGCAACCAAATCATCATAATCAGTCAAATTTTGCATCTCTTGCGGAGTGCCGCGCGTGTGCATTAAAATATACGGGCGATTGATTTTTGCAACAGTTTCAAACATTTTTTCGTCAAGCATTCCGCCCGAAATATCGTTGATAATATCAGCATCATATTGATTTACAGCCATTTCTGCAACTTTTGCGCGAAAAGTATCAACCGAAATTATAACATCAGGAAATTTTTTTCGTATTATATTTAATGCGTATGAAACGCGCTGTTTTTCCTCATCTTCGCTCACAAAATCGGCATTTGGGCGGGTAGAATAACCGCCTATGTCAAGTATTTTTGCGCCGTCAGAAATTGCTTTTTCGGCGTGTTCAACAATCGCCTTTTCTTCATTACAACGGCTTTCTGCGAAAAACGAATTTGGCGTAATATTTATTATTGCCATCGCAATCGGCTCTGAAAAATCAAAAAAATTTCCTCTTAACACAATATTTTTTGCCATTTCTACGTTTATTAAGAAAATTTAGCCGCGAATGCACGAATAATACTATAAATTTCGTGCAATTTTGATTAAAATTAGATAAAATAATTTAATGTATTTGCGGCAAACAAAATTATTTGCAAAGGTACGGAAAAAATTTTTTGAAAAAAAATTAAATTTATTTTGTTTGTTTGAAAATAAATGTTTATTATTGCACTTTGTTTTTCAAAATAAAATCAAAATCTTTTTTATCATTTAATTTAACTTATAAATGATTGATTATTAAATATTTATAAAAAAAAGAATTTGTGAAAAACAATAATGAGATAAAGAGTTTTTTAGGAAAAATATTGCTTTTTTAAGAAAAAATTGACGTTTTTATAAAATAAAATTGATTTCAAAACACATTTTCTATAATAAAACAGTTATGAAGATTACGAAAAACATTCTTGGAATGATGCTGCTTGCAGCAGTGTTGAGCGGTTGCGGCTCAAAATCACCCGTTAGTTTAACAAGTTCAGAAAGAACAGGTTGGGATTACAATAAGCCCAATAGAGGTTTTTTCAATGTTAAAACTGAATATGACGGAAAAGTTCCTCCCGGAACAGTTTATATCAGCACAAATTCGTTTGTGAAAGGTCAAAACGAAGACCCAGTTTCAAGTCCGTCTAACGACTTGAAAAGGCGCGTTGGTATTGACGGTTTCTTTATGGACGAGTGTGAAGTTACAAACATAAATTGGCGCGAATATGTTGCGTGGATGACAGGTGTTTATAAACACGACCCGCGAAAAGTTTTGCTCGCAATGCCCGATGAAACTGTTTGGCGTCAAGAACTCGCTTACAACGAGCCGCTTGTAAATAACTATTACAGACACGTTGCTTATGGTTTTTATCCTGTTGTCGGCGTTTCGTGGGAACAGGCTACTGACTATTGCAAATGGCGCACAGACCGCGTGAATGAAAGAATTTTGATTGACAATAAAATTATTGAATTTCAAGATTTGGAGACCGTTCAGCAGAATGTTGAAAATGCAGAGGCTGCCGATTACAACAAATATATTTTCACTACTCAAAAAAGATTGGACTATTTGCGTGAAACCAACGGCGAAGATTTTGACATTGACCTTGACGGCGTAATTTTTGAGGCTGAATACCGTTTGCCGACAGAGGCAGAATGGGAATTTGCTGCTTACGGCGCAAAAGATTACAAACAAAATTTTGCGGAAGGAAAAACTTACCCTTGGGAAGGTTATCAACTGCGCGAAATGCAAAAGAAAAAACTCAAAGGTCAGTTTGTGGCTAACTTTATGAGAGGTCGCGGCGATGCTATTGGTCAATATCAGAATAGTTCAAGAACTATGCCTGTTGATGCTTTCGTACCAAACGAATATGGCTTGTATAATATGGCTGGCAACGTAAATGAGTGGGTATTAGACGTTTATCGTTCGACTTCAAATGATTTGGTAAATGAATTAAGCCCTTTCCGCGGAAACGTTTATGACTCTGATTCTGCTTATGCAGAGTCGATACTTGACAAATTGCCGATAGTGCTTGAGCCAGAGGCTCGCGACAGTATGCGCAATGTTTTGATTAAGGAGAAAAAATTTACCGTTTCGGGCAGCGATGTTAGAAGTTTCCGCGATGGCGATATTTATTCTGTTATCGGCGACTCGATTTTGAACTACAACACAGCAACTCCGATTGAGCAGGCAACAATGATTTCAGACCGCGCCCGCGTTTATAAAGGCGGCTCGTGGAAAGACCGCGCAATTTGGCTCAACCCTGCAACACGCCGCTGGCTTGACCAGGGCGCACGTTCATCGGAAATTGGTTTCCGTTGTGCAATGAGTGCAGTAGGCGGAATTAAAAATAGAAACTATAAATAAACGCTTTTGATAACAGTATCAAGACACAAGACGGGTGCAAGAATTTGAAAAACTTGCGCCTGTTGTTTTGATACAATTTAATATATTTTTGATACTTGTGTCTTAATACTTGATACTTAATACTTGATACTTATTACTTGATACTTATTACTTATTACTCGTGTCTTGTGTCTTACAGCGAAGCGGTTAAAACAAAAAAATAATGAATTTTGTAGCAAAAACATTTTTAGGACTTGAAGAAATTTTGGCGCAGGAATTGCAAAATCTCGGCGCGCAAGACGTTAAATTAGAACGCAGAGCGGTAACTTTCAGCGGCGACCTGACTTTGATGTACAGGGCAAATCTTTGTCTGAGAACGGCATCTCGCATATTGAAAGTTATCAACACATTCGATGCGCAAGACGCAGATGAAATTTATGAATATGTAAAAAAAATAGATTGGGAAGAATTTATGGATATTAATCAAACTTTTTTGATTAATTCTACGGTTTATTCTGAAACTTTTAAACATTCGCAATTTGTATCGTACAGGGTAAAAGATGCGATTGCCGATTTTTTTGCCGAAAAATATGAGCGCAGACCTTCGGTGCGTGTTACAAATCCAGATATTATGGTTGATGTGCATATTTCGCACAACAAATGTACAATTTCGCTTGACAGTTCTGGCGAAAGCCTGCACAAACGCGGTTACCGCATTACTCAAATGCGCGCGCCGATAAACGAGGCGTTGGCGGCAGGAATGTTGCTAATGGCTGGCTGGAAAGGACAGTTCAACCTTATTGACCCGATGTGCGGCTCTGGTACGCTGCTCATTGAGGCGGCGTTGATTGCGCTTAATATTCCGCCCGGAATTTTCCGTCAACATTTTCAGTTTGAGCAGTGGAAAGATTTTGACCGCGAACTTTTTGATGAAATTTACAATGACGACAGCGGAGAACGGCAATTTCCGTTTAAAATTTACGGTTTTGACGTTGCAGAAAGGTCGGTAGAGGTGGCGCAGGAAAATATTAAGGCGGCGGGGTTGAGCCGTTATATTGAAATAAAACAGGTAGCGATAAAAGATTTTCAACTGCCTCAGGGCGCAGCCGTTATCGTGGCAAACCCTCCTTATGGCGAGCGTCTGAAAGAGAAAAACCTTGAAGAAGTATATACTCAATTTGGGCAAATGTTAAAATTCAAATGTGCAGGCTGTAATGCGTGGGTGATTTCGTCAAATATTGATTGCCTGCAAAAAATGGGCTTGAAACCAGCAAGGAAAATCAAACTTATGAATGGCGAACTGCCCTGCGAATATTGGAAATTTGAGATTTTTGACGGCAAACGCAACGATTTTTTAGCCTCGCGCAGCAGGTTTCATTCAGAACAGAGAACAAGTAGCAATGAACAAAGACGGGAGCCAAGACAGGAAAGACCAAGACGAGAGGGAAGTCCAAAACGCTATGAACCAAGACAAGAAAGGCAAAATAGGGAAGAAAGACCAAGAGGCAAAACGAGAGAAATGGGACATAAATTTCCAAAACGGTACAAAAATTAAAAAGTTTTTTGCACGCAGATGACGCAGATTAAATGGATAAACGCAGATTGTTAACTAATTAACAATCTGCGTTTTATCTATTTTTAATAAAATCTGCGAAAATCCGTCTAATCCGCGTTATCTGCGTGCTAACCACACTTTTATAAGTATTATTTTCTCCTGTCAAAATGCGCCATTTCATCGGGAATTACAAACGAATATTCTATTAGTCCCTTGATGTTGCCCTCGCTGTCGCGCCACGCATTTTGGTAAATCATCTTTTTCGCACCTGCTTTGTTGATAATTGTGTATGCGTTTGGCTCGCCGTCAGAGAGCATTTTGTCGATTTTTGCGGCGGCGTGCGCTGGGTGGCACTCGTATAAACTCCGCCCTGCAACGTCTGTAAAAATTTCTTTCGACTTTGCATTTTGATAAACAACATTTGCTTTATAGTCGCAAACTGTTATCGCAATATCTTGATTTTCAAAATAATTCATATTTTTATTATAAAAAACTCAACAATAATTTTCTGCAAAAATAATCATTTTTTTTGAATTATAAAAAATAATTTATTACCTTTGCATTATCAAATATTTAGAACACAAACATACTAAAATGCAAGAAACAGGACTTGATTTTATTGTTGATAAATTGACAAATTCGATTGAAAATACTATTTCAGGCGACAGTTTTCCTACAAATGTTTTGGTAGTAACTAAGGAAGATTTGAAAAATATCACAAAGAAAAATGGATGGGTTTTTGATTGGAAATGGGAATTTCAGCAACCAGAAAGAGATATTTACAAATTGACTATTACAAATAACACAAATATTATTCAGGGTTTGATAAGTTTAGAGGTGAAAACCGACCACGTTTATATGCACTTGGTTGAAAATGCTGCATTTAACAAAGGAAAGTCAAAACTTTACGCGGGTGTTCCCGGAAATTTGGTTGCTTTTGCCTGCAAAGTTTCATTTCAACGCGGATACAAAGGCAATGTGGCTTTTGTATCAAAATCTGCTCTTATTGAACATTATATCGAAACGCTTGGCGCACATCACGTTGGCGGACGACTTATGATTATTGACGAAAAAGCAGCATTAAAATTAATAGACAGATATTTTCAAAAATAAAAAATATAACATTATGAAAACGTATAAAGAATTAGATGTAGATTTTATCGGTGGCGCAGAGCCATTAACTGCCGAAGAAGAAAAAATGATAAGTAATTTTGTTTTTTCGTGTAAAGATGTGATGTTCAACAAAAACTCACATACTTCAACTTTTAAAAGAGAGAAAATTTTTGCTTAAATATTCAAAAATAATTACCTTTGTACTTTCAAATATTTAAAACAAAAAATATATGTAAATAACTGAAAAATTAAATATAAAAATAGCGAATTTTACCTTGTTTTCTTTTTTCTTACCACCTGACAAATGTCAGAATTACAGCGAAAATAAGTGTATAACGCCGTTTCGGCGTTGTATAACTTGTCAGCTGTAAGGTGTGGTAACCGAGAAAATGATGGTTATACACGTCTTTTTTATTATTATATTTTTCAAAAGATAAACGGAGTAGCCGATAGCCGTAAAAGTGGAGGCAAAAATTAAATCTTAGTAATTATGCACAAGAAATTTTTTCTTAAAACTGCTCTTATTTTATTGAGCGTTGTTTGTTTGTTTGCTGCCTGTGATAAAAATGGCGGCAATAACCCCGATGTGCCGAAAGGCGCAAGCGGCTATGTAAAAGTGAAAGGCGAAACCTATGGTTTGAAAATGGCAAGTTTTTCGACTTCTACAAATACTGACGGTTCACATATGGGACTTTTTCAGTTCTACACAAAAACTGGACCAAATATTGGTCCTTTGATGCAGGTGGTGTTCAATACTTCAGCATCTGTATTGGGTGAAATTGGAAACGCTGGATTTGCTTCGTTGTTCGAGGTAGCAATCGATTTTGATGAAGTATTTGTTGGCGGTAGTTGGGACATAATGTATTTTGATAAACGGTATGTTTCTTCTATTGAGGAAGAACAATTATTTACAGACGGTAATTTAAAAGTTTCTCAATCTGGCGACACCTACACTATTGAGGGTTATTGCTCTTCGCTTAAAGACGGCAGGTGCGAATTTTATTTCAAAGGCAAAAAATCGGGCGAATATAGCGGAGTTATTATGTTGCAATAGTTTTTTAATAACAGGACTTCTTGAAAAAACGCAACACGTTTTCAAAAACGTGTTGCGTTTCGTCATTTATTTGTTTAGCGTTCCAAAAGTTCCACACTCCTTTTTACAAATTCCGCCAATGCTTTGCCTTTCAGCAGGTTGCCTGCCAAAAGTGCAAGGTCGATTAATTGCTTAACATTGTCTTTGGAACTTGCAAAGTTTGCGTAGATTTCGCGCTTTTTGCCGTTGATTTCGGTAATTTGCTTGTCAAGAGCGTTTTTTTGCTCTTTTTCAGCAACAGGCACTTCGTCATCTTTCAACTTTGCGTGCTTGTCCGACAATTCTTTGCGCTGCTTTTCGAGGTCAGAAACCTGCGAAACGAGCGGCGAAATTTCCGATGAAAGCGCGGTTTTTTGCTCGTCTAAAACGTTTTTTATCAGCGGGTGCGAAAGGTTGAGAACGAGGTTGTAACTGTCGGGCATTTCGCCGTAGAACGACATCATCGGGTTGCCGCCGTTTGCCGACATATCTTTCATTCGGCGCATAAATTCGTTTTGCGTGATAACAATCGGCTGCGCATTTTCACCAAAATTTTCGGTTGTTACCAAAAATTCCGTTTTCTCAATCTGCGGTATTTGAGACGAGAAAATTGTTGTCAAAGCATCTTGCTGTTCGGGCGAAAGTGCTGGCTTTTCCTCATCTTTTTTCTGAATTAATTTCTCTGGAATGTCGCTATCCACGCGGACAAAATGCGATTTTTCAAATTTCTGTTCGAGTTGCGAAACCCAATGATTGTCGAGTTGTCCGTCAAGCAAAAGCACATCGTAGCCCTTCGCTTTCGCCGCCTCAATATAAACGTGCTGCTCGTCAAGCGAATTTGCATAAAGATAGGTCAAAGTGCCGTTTTTATCGGTCTGTTCGCCCTTAATCAACTCTTTGTATTCTGCAAAAGTGAATGTTTTGCCGTCACTGTTTTTCAAAAGCGTAAAATCGGTTGCCCGCTCATAAAATTTCTCGTCAGTGAGCATTCCGTAAATAATGAAAATTTTGAGTGCGTCCCATTTTTCCTCAAACTGTTTGCGGTCGTTTTTAAAAATTTCCTGCAAACGGTCGGCAACTTTTTTTGTGATATGAGAAGATATTTTCTTCACATTTTGGTCGCTTTGCAAGTACGAACGCGACACGTTGAGCGGAATATCCGGCGAGTCCAAAACTCCGTGCAAAAGCGTCAGAAAATCAGGTACAATTCCCTCAACCGAGTCGGTAACAAATACTTGATTGCAATAAAGTTGTATCTTGTTTTTTTGAATTTCTATGTTATTTTTTATTTTTGGAAAATATAAAATTCCTGTCAGATTGAACGGAAAATCAACATTGAGATGAATGTTGAAAAGCGGCTCTTCGGAATATGGGTAAAGTTCCTGATAGAAAGCGGAATAATCTTCGTCTTTCAAATCGGCGGGCTTTTTTGTCCAGGCGGGTGCGGTGTTGTTGATGACGTTATCTTGCTCTGTTTCAACCTCATTGCCGTCTTTCCATTCTTTTTTCTTTCCAAAAACTATTGAAATTGGCAAAAATTTGCAATATTTGTGCAACATTGCGGCAATGCGCTGATTTTCAAGAAATTCCTTGTTGTCATCGTCAATATGCAAAATAATATCCGTTCCGCGCGTCTCTTTTTTTGTTTCTTCGAGGGTAAATTCTGGCGAGCCGTCGCAAGTCCAATGCTGTGCTGGCTCGTTTTTGTACGATTTTGTAAAAATCTCCACCTGTTCCGACACCATAAATGCCGAATAAAATCCCAAGCCAAAATGTCCGATTATCGCGTTTGGGTTGTCTTTGTATTTGTCCAAAAAGTCGGTTGCGCCCGAAAACGCGATTTGGTTGATATAACGCTCGATTTCATCGGCGGTCATACCGATGCCGTTGTCGGAAATGGTGAGCGTTTTTTTCTTTTCGTCAAGTTTTATCTCAACTTTGAGTTCGCCGAGTTCGCCGTCAAAATTGCCGCTTTGTGCAATAGTTTTGAGTTTTTGCACAGCATCAACTGCGTTCGACACCATTTCACGAAGAAAAATCTCGTGGTCGGAATACAAAAATTTTTTAATTACGGGGAAAATATTATCACTCGTAACCCCGATTGTTCCTTTGTTTTTTGACATAAATTATATATTTTTTTATTAATATTACAAGATTAACAAGATTTGCAGAATTAACAAATATATTTTTTGTTTATCTTGAAAATTTTGTTAATCCTGTGGAAATGCTTTTATCAAAAAAAGTGCCAAAAAGTTTTTCTGACATTTTGACATAGAAATAACAACAAAAGAAGGCGTAAATTTTTAAAATCTGCGCCTTCTTTTATTAAAAATATTTTATTAACCTCTAAAATTTTATTCTGCAATAACGTGAAGGTTGATAACAGGAGAAACTTCTTTGTGAAGTTTAACAGTTGCTGTGTAGTCGCCGATTTCCTTAATCGCATCTTTGATAACGATAGTTTTTCTGTCGATTTCAAAGCCTTCTTTTGCCAAAGCGTCTGCAATTTGAATTGTATTAACAGAGCCGTAAATTATGCCAGCCTCACTTGCTTTTGCTCCGATTGTGAGCGTAATGCCGTCTAATCTTTCTGCCAAAGTAGAAGCATTTTCCTTAATTTTAGCGAGTTTATGTGCGCGCTGTTTAAGGTTTTCCGCCAAAACTTTTTTTGCCGATACCGATGCGATAACCGCTTTTCCTGTTGGAATAAGGAAGTTACGTCCGTAACCGTCTTTCACTTTTACTACATCATCTTTGTAGCCAAGATTTACTACATCTTCTTTTAAAATAATTTCCATAATGTTTTCCTCCTCTTAATTATTTCATTAAATCGGTTACATAAGGCAGCAAAGCCAAATGGCGCGCTCTTTTAACGGCTTGAGCAACTTTGCGCTGATATTTCAACGAAGTGCCTGTAATGCGGCGGGGTAAAATTTTGCCCTGCTCGTTAAGAAATTTTTTCAAAAATTCTGGGTCTTTGTAATCAATGTACTTGATTCCACTCTTTTTGAAACGGCAATACTTTTTTTTGTTGTTATTGACAGCCACAGGAGTCAAATAACGGATTTCAGGATTGTTCGGTGTCATACTGTTTCCTCCTTTTTTTCAGGTTTTACATCTTGTGCAACTTTTTTGATGCGTCTTTGCGCATATTCCAAAGCGTATTTGTCCAAACGGAACGTTAAGAAACGCAAAATGCGTTCGTCTCGGCGGAATTGAACTTCAAGCGTATCCACCAAAGTAGGCTCGCCGCTAAATTGCAGCACGACATAAAATCCCGTTGATTTCTTTTCAATGGGGTATGCCAGTTTTTTCAACCCCCACAACTCTTCATTCACAATCTCCGCTCCGTTTGTAGTGAGCAGATTTTTGAATTTTTCTACTGCCTCCTTCATCTGAGAGTCAGATAAAACGGGAGTTAAAATGAAGGCAGTTTCATAATGATTTACCATAAATTTTTATAAATCTGTTAGTTAATAAATTAAATTACGTTTTTCAAAAACGGCTGCAAAGGTAATACTTTTTTTTGAACTGTGCAATAATTTGAAAAAATATTTTTTGCACTTATTTTCAAAGTCAATTTTATAAATAACATTTTGCGGTCTTTGCGTGAAATAAAAAATATTGCATCAAAATATTTGCACTATTTATCAAAATATTTTTCTAAAAGGCATAAATTTTCCCAAAAAAAGGTGTAAATTTGCAATCTAATTTTAAATTTATACCATTTTACGTTAAAATTATGATACACAGAGAGATAGAGAGTACATTGTTTTCTCTTTTGCAGAAATACCCTGCGGTTTATATTACGGGAGCGCGGCAGTCAGGTAAGACTACCTTAGTGAAAAGTCTCGGCGGCGACTATCGTTATTTTTCGTTTGAGGACTTTAAAATACGGACTTTTGCAGAAGAAGACCCGCGCGGTTTTTTGGACTCTGTCGGTAAATGTTTTATCTTGGACGAAGTGCAGCGCGTGCCTGCGCTTTTGCCCTATTTGCAGGATATTTTGAACAACAGCAGCGAAATGGGGCAAGTGATTTTGGTGGGCGCGCACAATATTTTGACGGACAAACAATTTCCGCAAAGTTTGGCGGGCAGCGTGGCAAATCTGACCTTGTTGCCGTTCTCTTACAGCGAACTCAAAGCGGCGAATGCCAATCACACCGATTTGGAGAAAACGCTTTTTAGAGGCGGCTACCCGCTATTGTTCGACACAAATATTCACCCGCTCGAGTTTTTTCCAAAATATATCGAAACCTACTTGTCGCGCGATGTTCGGCAACTGAAAAACGTGAATGATATAAGCGTTTTTGCCCGTTTTATGAAACTTTGTGCGGGGCGAATTGGCACCGTGCTAAACATTTCGGCACTTGCAAATGATGCCGATATTTCGGTTAATACCGCCAAATCGTGGCTGTCGCTGATGGAGGCGAGTTACATTTTGTTCTTTGTGCAGCCATATTCTGGCAACCTCAATCGGCGGCTGATAAAGATGCCCAAAATGTATTTCTACGAAACGGGACTTGCCTGTTCGCTGCTGAATATTGAACGCAAAAAGCAGATTGAAAATTTTTATATGCGGGGAAATCTGTTTGAAAATATGATTTTTTCGGAACTTATCAAAAGCCGTTTAAATAAAGGGCTGCCTGTGAATTTCTATTTTCTGCGCGATGCCAAAGGCAACGAAATCGACATCATAATAAAAAAAGCCAATACCACTGTGCTAATTGAAATAAAAGCCTCAGAAACGCAGTTACAGAGCCATTTGAAAAACATTGTGCATTTCCGCAAGGAGTTTCCGCAAACGGAAAATTACCTGATTTATGCAGGAAAAGAGGAGTCAATTTACAACAATATAAAATGCTGTAATTGGCGGAATTTTAGTGCGTTAGGAGTTTGAGGTTTAGTTGTCTGAGCTGTGATTTTCGTATGATTAGAATGATTTTTGTGATTTTTCTTCATCATATTAATCAATAAAATCACTCTAAAATCAAAGTTTAGACAATAAAGAACAGCAAACCGTAACACGTTTTTAGAAACCTGTTGCGTTTTTTTTTGTAATTCGTAATTATTTTTGTAATTTTGCATTTCCGAAAAGTATGCAAAAACTAAAAGTTTTCGGAAATTTAGATTATGGTAAAAAGAGAAACATATTTAGCACAATTAAGACAATTGAAAGATATTCAGTTGATTAAGGTTATCGCAGGAGTGCGCCGTTGTGGCAAATCTACTTTACTTGAACAATTTAGAAATGAATTGTCGGCAAGCGGAGTTTCTGCAAAAAATATTCAGCATTTTAATCTCGAAGACCCCGAAAATACTGACTTTGAGCATTGGAAAGATTTTTATTATCACATAAAAAACAAACTTTCTGACGAAGGAATGAACTACATTTTTCTTGACGAAATTCAAATGCTTGACAATTTTGAGCGGTTGCTTGACGGCTTGCATATTTTGAAAAATGTAGATTTGTATGCCACAGGCAGCAATGCCTATCTACTTTCGAGCGAGTTGGCAACAATTCTCACAGGGCGGGCAATTACGATAGAAATATATCCTTTTTCGTTTGCAGAATATCTTAATTTTCAGCAAATTGAAAAGCCCACAGATGCAGATTTAATCAATTATATGCAAATTGGCGGTTTCCCGCAGGCGTTGGAATTGCATAAAATAAGTAACTCGGCTTACGAAAACTATCTTAAAGGGCTTTATACCACTATTTTAGAAAAAGATATTAAGCCGCGAAATGCGATTTACAACGATGTTGCTTTTGATAATCTAACAAGATTTTTGTCTGATTCTGTAGGCAGTCCTGTGTCGGCAAGCAGCATTGCAGATTATTTTATTCATACTAAAGATAATATTGACGACAAAACCGTAAGCCGCTATATATCAATACTTAATCAAAGTTATCTGTTTTATCACGCTTTTCGTTTCGATTTGAAAGGTAAAAAAATGCTGAAAACGCAAGGTAAGGAATATATAGTAGATACGGGCTTTCGGAATGTTTTGCTTGGGCGTGAACAACTTGCGGATTTAAGCCATATTCTTGAAAATATTGTTTATTTTGAACTTTTGAGGCGCGGAAATTCTGTTTGGATTGGTAAAAACCTTAACCACGAAATAGATTTTGTTACAAAAGATACTAATGGATATCAGCATTATTACCAAGTTTGCCTTACAATGCGCGATGAAGCAACACGCGAGCGGGAACTGTCTGCATTTGAAAAAATGCGTAATCACCACCCTAAAACAATAATTGCACTTGACACCGAAGAACCAACTTACAACGGCATTGTACAACGAAACGCAACAAAATGGCTTTTGGAAAAATAATAACGAAATTCCGAAAACTTTACAAAAACAACAAGTTTTCGGAATTTCATTTTTTCTCTGATAACCGTAACACATTTCGAAAAACGTGTTACCTTTTTAAATAGTCTATTTTTGCAACAACAATGCAAAATTACACCAAAACTTAACACTATTTAACAAAAATATTCTGTCGTGGTAATCGCATATTGGAGAAATAATAAGATGTTTTTGTTGTGGTAAATGGTTGATATTGAATTATTTAAAAGGTTTATTCTGAAAAGTTAAAATGTTTTAAAAATTTTGAATGAAAGTTATATTTTTAATTTTTTTGTACAATAAAAAAAAACATTTGTAATTTTGTTGTCGGAATGTAGAATTTTTACTATACAAAAAAGAAAGTTTTTTACGGCAAATTTTTCTATCTGGATTGCTTCGCTTCGCTCGCAATGACGGGGAAGTCCCCCTGAGGGGGATTAGGGGGCTAAATGACTAAAAATGTTTAACCAAAATTTTTATTATAACCTTATATCAATTAATCAAAAAAATTACCTTAATGAAAACACGATTACTATTATTCAGAAATGCGCTTTTGATAGCAATTTTCTGCGTTGCAAGTGCAACAACCGCTTTTGCGCAAGAACCTCAAAGCGCAACTCCGCCCGCAGACACCGACCAAGCGGGCGACAATGACGAAGATGTACGCTATAATCAATATGGCGTAAAAGTCAATTTTTTCAAGTTAGATGCTACGGCTCAAAATCGTATTCTTGTTATTGAAAACAAGGAGAAAGGCTACAAATTCTGGATGGACAACAGAATTCAGGTAGATGCCGCCACCTATTTCGGCATTCCGCAAGACTATACGCAAATGGCAGGCGGAGTATCGCTGCGCCGTGTTCGTATGGCGGTGAAAGCGCAGATAAAAGACCATTGGTACGGCGAAATTGACCTCAATTTCTCCAACGGCGTTTTTGAGTTGGAAGACGCTATTATTCACTACGAAACTAACGGTTTCGAGTTGGCTGTCGGAAACTTCAAAGAAGATTTTTCGATGGAAGAGACCACAACCTCGCGCTACACAACTTTTATGGAACGCGCTATGGTTGTTTCTGCTTTTGCGCCCGGTCGCCACATCGGTTTGGCTGCACGTTACCATTATAAATGGTTTCGGGCATCTGCCGGCATTTCGGGGCAGTTGGTTGATAATGCCGACACAAGATTTAATGTTGAAGAGTACAACAAATCTGGCAAGGGAATAGGTGCAAATTACACGGGAAAAGTGGTATTTATGCCTTGGGAGTCAAAGCCTGACTACGGTTTGCATATTGGCTACAATGTTTCGTACCGTTCGCCGAAAAAGGTTGATGATAATGTTTCGAGCGGCTCTGCTGCACCGCGCGGCTACGGCGGTAATTATTTCAGCACAAGAAATGCTACTGCAATCAACCGCACAAAATATATTTCGGCTGAATATTACGGCGTAAAATATGATATGCTGCACGGTTTTGAACTTGCAGGTTATTACAAAGGCTGGCGCGCAAATGGCGAATATATTTTGAATGACAGTTATATGGACGCAAATTCTGATATTTTAAATGTAAATGCCAACACAAAACATTTTTCAGGTTTTTATGTGCAGACATCATACTTGCTTTTTGGCGGAAAACAGCGTTACGACAGCAGTCAAAGCGAATTTACTCAGCCGTCCCGCGGTAAAAAATGGGGCGATATTGAGTTAATGTTCCGCTACGATTATTTGAATCTCAACAGCGAAGATGTAGAAGGCGGCTCAGGACAAAATTATACCGCAGGCATTGTTTATCATATAAATAATAATGTGAAATTTTTGATAAATTATCAATATTCGCAGAACGACAAATATGCCAATAACAAAGGCAAAGCCATTATTGGACGTAAAGCAGACGGCACGCCGACTTCCAACCCAAAAGATGCAGTTTCAGATTTTGGCGCAAGATTTCACGCGCTGCAATGCAGAATTGAACTTGACTTTTAAAACATCAGCCCCACCCCAACCCTCCCCTCAGGGAGGGAGCGCGTACTTCAAAAGCAGACAAATTCTGCAATGCCCGCTCCCCCTCCTTGTGGAGGGGGTTGGGGGGAGGCTAAAAATCATAAATCATAAATTTTTTAAACCTTATAAAATATTTAACTTACTATGAAAAAAATTTTAATTGCCACTTTGGCACTCTCATTAATGTGCGCATCTTGCGTGAAAAACCCACCGTATATTGAACCGCCGAAATCGGAACTTCAAGGTGTGTTATTTATTAACGAATACAATGGCACAGGACAGCCTTATGCAGGTGCAGAGGCTGGCGACCCTGAATTGATGCCAATAAGTATGTCGAACTGTACAATTTAGGCGATGAAGACATCGACCTGAAAGGTTTTGTGCTTGATTACGGCGGCAAAACTACTTGGACAGGCGTTGCAGGGCAAATAGTTCCTGCAAAAGGCTATTTTGTTGTTTTAGGAACAAAAAAAGGCTCGTATCCTGACTCTCAAAATATGATGAGTCAAGGCTTGTCGGCTAACAATGCCAATGTAAATCTGACACTGTTTGACCCTGACGGCGCTACGATTGACTATTACGAAAAGGCTGAAGACCTCAACAGCAGCACAACGTTGAAAGGCAAAGTTCATCAACGTATTCCCGATGGCGGCACTTGGTATTACACCGAGCCTGCTATCGCATCAAAAGGCGCGGCAAACCCTGCATCTGACGATGTTGAGGGCGTGCTTGAGCCAATGGCTGCAATGGAAATTACATTTACCGTTACAATAGAATCTGTTACGCCGAGCGTTGTTACGCCTGACGATGATGTTGTTATTGTGGCAAAAGTGGTGAATGACAAAGCAATTACCTCTGTTGTTCTTAAATGGACAAAAGACGGTGCTGCACAGGCAGACGTAGATATTACCGCTGCAAAAGAGGGTAATAATTACACCGCAACAATCGCCAAACAGGCAGACGGCACAGTTGTTGAATACACAATCGAGGCAACAGACGAAACAGGTGCAAAAGCCTCAAAATCAGGCGAATACACCGTTGCTGTTATTGATGCCGATTATACACAACTTGTTTTGAACGAAATCAATGGCACAGGACAGCCTGAAGCAGGAACAGGAGATGTAAATGCTTATAAATATTATGAATTGTATAATAAATCGGCTGTTGAAATTCCGTTACTTGGCGTAAAAATATATTATGACAACGGTACAAAAAACCTTACTTGGACTGGAACGGCAAATGATGTAATACCTGCTAACGGCTATTTTATTGTAATGGGACGTACTTCTGCTAATCCTGCTGGTGTTTTACTAACAGGGTTATCTGCAAACAGTTCAATAGAATGCTCATTGGAAGACCCTCTTGGCACTCTTCTTGATAAATTTACCAAAGTTACTGATACTTCCACTACAACCGATGAAAATCAATGTTTCCAACGTATTCCAAACGGCACAGGCAATTGGTATTACACACCTGTTGCCGACAATACAAAAGGCACTGTAAATCCATCAGCAGTAGGAAGTTACAAACAAATCACGCCTGCACCTTGGTTTGGCTCATTTACCAAAACTCCAACATCACCAACCGCAGACGATGATGTAACAGTAAAAGTTACCGTTACCACTCCCGCAGGCGAAAGCGTTGGCGAGGTTATACTTTACACAACAATAAACAGCGTTACAACAAATTCTGCAATGAGTTTAGTTGGTGCAAACTACGAAGGTGTTATTGCAAAACAAGCCGCAGGCGAAACAGTATCTTTCTATGTTGTAGCAAAACTCGTTTCCGACCCAACATTAAATTATTCAACATCTAAAACCGACAACGTTACCTTTACAGCAGGCGGCGCGCCAACTATTGATTACACAAAATTGGTACTCAACGAAATAGACGGAAATTCTAAGGCGGTTGAATTATACAATAGTGGTACAGTTGCTATTTCTCTTCTTGGTGTAACACTTTGGAAAAATGTAGTAACAGCACCAAGTGGCACTTCTTGGTGGACAGGTACAGAAGATTCAGGCTCTATTGCTCCAGGTGCTTATGTTATAATTGTTCAAACAGGTCAACGCCCTGGAGGTGTTACTTATGACGTGCCTGGGTTTATAGGTAGAAATGGAATTTCGACTTCTCAGAAAGTAAAATTTGAGTTGCTTGACCCATCTGAAGTTAGTTTAGGAGTATTTCAACGTGGAGATTATCCGTGGGGAGACAGTAACTCTGCAACAAATATTGCACCAAATTCATTTCAACGTATTCCAAATGCAACAGGTGATTGGAAAATGGCAGCACCAACTAACGAAGCAGCGAATGCAGCAACAGGAGATGATATTCCTTTGTAAAAATCAATAAAATCAATTATCAAAAAACGCAGTAAAGAAAGCCCAAACAAAATGTTTGGGCACCTTTACTACGCTCAAAAAAAAGGCAAAAAGCCCCACTGTCGAAAAAATAGAAATGGTGTTTATACCTTTTATAAAACAATATAACAAATTTTATTTTAGCAAGTAAATTATGAGAAAAATAAACCTGATTTTTACCTGATAAACAAACAAAACAACCTGAGTAACAACAAAATAACACAACACAATAACCTGATTACCTGATTAAAAAGGTAAAAAAAGCAGGTAATCAGGTTGATTTAGGGAAAAATTGCTTGTTACTAAGGTTGTTTTGTAAAGAAAATCAGGTATAAATCAGGTTTAAATAACCAATTTGAACAATTTTTAATCTGTAATTCGTATAATTTACTAAAAATCTAACAGTCTAACAGTCTAATATCTAATAATCTATAATTTTAAAAATTTTAAAAAATGGCAAAAGAAGAATTAAAAATCGGGGAAATTTCAAAACCGCGTTTTGAATATCGTTCATTTGGACGTTGTTTCAAAAAACAGGCAGAGCGTATGGCTCGTTTATCAGTCCCCGTCCCCGAAAAAGTATGGGAGCGCAAATCGGTAGAAACCTATATCGTGAGCCGCACCAATGACGTGAATAACACCAAAATTCGCGATGGCAAAATGGACATCAAAACATTTGTGCAAAATATTGACGGCTTTGAGCAGTGGAATCCGCTGATGAAAGGCGAATTTCCTATCAGTGCCGAAGTGTTGAAAAATGACGTTTTCCCTGCATTTAAGGTAAATAATTTGCCCGAATTGCAGCAAGCGACCTACACGCTCGACGAATTTCTGACGATAATCAAAAATCACCCCGACTTGCAGGCTGTAACAGTGGAAAAACTGCGCTACGGCTATATGGTCAATGACACCATTTGCGAAACAGGCGATGTATATATCAACGGCGCAAAAGTCGTTACCATAAATTCCGAATCTACCGAAGTGGAAGATTTGAAAAAAACAGTACAGGACACAGGCTTGGAAGGCTTTGAAAATATCAACTATTTGCAGGCAATCAAACGTGTTATTGGTATGATTGATAAACCGTTGGCAAATTAAATTTACGATTTTAGATTTACGATTTACGATTGCGAAAACAACATTTGTCAAATTGTAAATCTAAAACTGCAAACTAAATTTACGATTTTAGATTTATGATTTACGATTGCGAAAACAACATTTGTCTAATTGTAAATTTAAAATTGCAAGTAAAAATAAACAATAAAAAATTGAAACACGCTGTCATTGCGGGCTTGACCCGCAATCTCATCAAAAGGCGATATAGCAAGAGATTGCGGGTCAAGCCCGCAATGACGCGCAGCCAATCGTAAATCA
>JAISKN010000313.1 GCA_031260925.1 Prevotellaceae bacterium
GACACGATATGTTCTTTTTATGTCGCATATTGAAAAGTTTAATTTTTAGAAGTCCCCATAATTAATAATCAACCATTAATCATTAAAAATTAATCATTAAAAATTAGTAAATGAACAAAGAATTAGTTATAGATGTTCGGGCAGAACAAGTTTCGATTGCACTTTTGGAAGACAAGAAACTTGTTGAATTTTCGCGCGACAATCTTACTGAAAATTTTGATGTTGGAAATATTTATCTCGGTCGCGTAAAAAGGATTATGGCGGGCTTAAATGCAGCATTTATTGACATCGGCTGCGACAAAGAGGCATTTATTCACTACCACGATTTGGGCGAAAATTTCCCATCACTAAATAATTATGTGCAGCAAATTTTGAGCGACAGAAAACATCAGCCAAAATTTCAAAAACTGCCGCAGTTGGCAAAAGACGGCAGTATAAAAGATGTTCTCACGGTCGGACAAATGATTTTGGTGCAAATCACCAAAGAGCCAATTTCAACAAAAGGAGCGCGCATTTCGGGTGAAATTTCAATCGCAGGTCGTTTTATGGTTATGCTGCCTTTTGCCGACAACCGAACAACCGCATCGCAAAAAATAGAGTCGCACGAGGAAAAAACCCGCCTCCGCCAACTCGTTCATAGCATTAAACCGCAGAATTTCAGCGTTATAATTCGCACCGTTGCCGAAGGAAAGCGCGTTGCCGAACTCGACAACGAAATGAAAATGCTTAATTCCCGCTGGGAAAAAACGGTCGAAAGCATCAGAAAATCAAAAGACGTTACGCTGCTCTCGCAAGAATCAAGCCGAACAGTTGCCATTTTGCGCGAACTTTTCAGCCCCGATTTTGAAAGCATTTACATAAATGACGAAAAAACTTTTGAGGAAATAAAAAATTATATCGCGCTGATTTCGCCCGACCAAAAAGACATTGTAAAATATTATAAAGACGAAATTCCGATTTACGACCATTTTGGAATTACGCGCCAAATCAAAATCTTTTTCGGCAGAATTGTTCCCTTTAAACGCGGCGCATACCTGATTTTAGACCAGACAGAAGCGATGTTCGTGATTGATGTAAATAGCGGAACACGCACCAAAGCATCTCAAAATCAGGAGATTAACGCTCTCGAAGTAAATCTTGCAGCGGCGGAGGAAATAGCCAGACAACTGCGCCTGCGCGACATCGGCGGAATTGTCGTAGTAGATTTTATTGATATGGAAAACAGGGACAATTTGCGAATGCTGTACGAAAGAATGCAACTGCTTATGAAAGATGACAGAGCGCGGCACAATATTTTACCGTTAAGCAAATTTTGCGTGATGGAAATGACGCGCCAAAGAGTGCGCCCCGCAATCGCCATCAACACAAGCGAAACCTGCCCAACCTGTTTCGGAACAGGCAAAGCAAAGCCCTCGATTTTCTTTACAAATCAGTTGGAAGAAAAAATCGAACAAATAGTTAAAGTGCTGAAAATCAAAAAGTTTTCTATTTGCATTCACCCATTTGTTGCCGCATTTATTGAAAAAGGCTTTTTCTCGCAAAAAAGAAAATGGCGCAGAAAATACACGCGCAAACTCAAAGTTGTTCCAATGCAGGAACTCGGTTTTTTGCAATATAAATTCCTCGACAGCAACAAAGAAGAAATAGATTTGAATTTGCTCAAAGAGGTAGAAAAAAAATAGTTTTTAGCAACTGTTTGAAATATTTAAAAATAATTTTTAAAAAAATATTGTTCAAAATGAAATTTTAAGTAATTTTGCAAAAAAATATAAGATTATGGTAACTCATATAAAAGAAAGAGGCATAACCTATCGAAAAGATAGAACAAAACAACTAAACCGCTTTGTTACTATTGATTTAGACAAATACAGCAATAACACCGCTTTTGAAGATTTCTTAGACGGCGCAGAGGCTGAATCTGCCAAAACGACTACAGGTAGAAGTTGGGATTTAGCAGTTAGTTATTTAGATAAAATACACGGTTTATAATGATTGCTTGTACAAGTCATATTTTTTTTGTACTTTTGCAGCCAATTTTTAAAAAATTAAAAAAATATTATAACTCATTTATTATGAATGTTTTAAGAAAAGACATTGACAGTTGCAACGCTGTTCTTTCGCTCGAAATCACGAAAGAAGATTACTCTCCAAAAGTGGAAAAAACCATTAAAGAGTATGTGAAAAAGGCAAATATTCCCGGTTTTCGCGTTGGAATGGCTCCGAAAGGTTTGGTAAATAAAATGTACGGAAAGGCTGTTTTGTACGAGGAAGTGAATAAACTCGTGTCGGAATCGCTTTTCGGCTACATCAAAGACAACAATATCAACCTGCTCGGCGAGCCGATGAGCAACGAAACCGAACAAAAACCGATTGATTTTGAAACTGACGAAACTTTTGAGTTTAAGTTTGATATTGCAATTCAGCCGGAAATTAGCGTAGAATTGTCGAAAAAAGACAAATTGCCGTTTTACAGCATAAAAATTACTGACGAAATGGTAAATTCGCGCGTTGAAAATTTCCGCGCACAGTTCGGCTCTTATGAAAAAGTTGATGAAGCGCAAACTGACGATTTGTTTAAAGGCAACTTGTTGGAAATCAAGCCAGAAGGCGAGCCTTTGGAAGTGCTTGACGCAATGCTTACACCGAAATATATGAAAGACGAGGCGCAGAAAACGCTTTTTGAAGGTAAAAAAGTTGGCGGCAAAGTTACTTTTAACCCTGTTACAGCATTTGAAAATGAACACGAAATTTCGTCATTACTCAATATTTCAAAAGACAAAGTGCAAGACTACAACCACGATTTTGAGTATGAAATAACAGAAATTACGCGCCACAAACCTGCGGAACTCAATCAGGAAATTTTTGACAAAGTTCTTGGAAAAGATACCGCAAAAGATGAAAAAGAATTCCGCACAAAACTTTCTGAAACCCTTGCACAATCGTATTTGCCAGACAGCGATTACAAATTACTGATTGATTTAAAGAAAATTGCACTTGAAAAAGTCGAAAATGTAGAGTTCCCTGTTGATTTTCTCAAACGTTGGCTTGCTGCAACGCAAAAAGAGATGACGGCGGAAAAACTTGAACAGGATTTTCCTGCAATGCTTGATTTTCTAAAATGGGATTTGATTATAAAAAATCTTGCAAAGGCAAATTCTATTGAGATTTCTGACGAAAATGTGCTTGAAATGGCAAAACAGGAGGCTCAAATGCGTTTTGCACAATACGGAATGCCGAATGCTCCCGCCGATATTTTGGAAAATTATGCAAACGAAATGCTTAAAAAAGACAACGCTTATGACGATTTTTACCGCAGAGCGTTAGAAAACAGAGTGTTAAGCGTTGTAAAAGAGCAAGTTACATTAACAAATAAAACGGTTACGGTAGAGGAATTTAATAAACTCTTTGAGAACTAAGAATAAAAGTTTTAAACTAAAAGTTAAGAACTAAAAACTTAGAGGTTGTATAAAAATTCTTTTAGCACGCAGATAATTAAATATTGATTATCTGCGTTTTATTTAATTTATTTGTTAATAAAAATCTGCGTGCTTTTGGGCAATTTTTAGTTTTTGTCTCTTATTTTTTTAGTTCAATTTTTGGGATTGTTAAATTAATATAGTTTTTTCTGGATTGCTTCGCATTTTTCGCTACATTTCATTTCGCTTAAAATTCTCGCAATGACGTACTACCATTGCTTAAACAACTTCCGTCATTGCGAGGTATTTCCGAAGCAATCCAGAAATAAAATCAATTATCTATACAAAATTAACAATACCCAATTTTTTTGTACCTTTGCACCTTTAAAATTTACAATTTAAAATTTACAATTAATTAATGTCTGCTATTTCATCTCTTTTCAACGAATTAAAATCATTTGTAAAAAACGATTTTAATATTGCTGCCTATCTTTATACCTTTGTTTTTATCTGTGTGATAATCTTTTTAAACTACCATTTCGGCTTTTATTCAAAGGTTATCAACCCGACTTTTTTTACAGGCAAATCGCAAATTGCATTCTTTTTGCTGTACAGTTTTGTCTATTTTGCGGCGGCAATTCCTACGCTTTGTTTGCGCAAAGAATTTGCAGTGTTGAAACAGTCCAAATTTTATTTCAAAGCCCTGTTTTTTATCGCGCTTTATTCAATTTCAATCGGTTTTTTTTCATATTCAAAGTGGCGAATGCCATATTTTACGCAAGACGAGCAGTTTTTTCTTCTTCGCCTGTTTTCAAATCTCAAGGGCTGCTTTTTGATAATGCTGCCGTTGGCTGTTTTTAAAATATTTTTTGACAAAAAAATCAACGGAATTTATGGTTTGGCAAATAACGCCAAACATCTGAAAATTTACCTTTTGGCAGTTGGCGTGATGCTGCCGTTTTTGATTGCAACGTCATTTACACCCGATTTTCTCAGTGCCTATCCGCAATTCAAACCCTGGTTTTACGACGAAGTTTTTGGAATGAAGGCGGCGGTTTTTACCCCGATTTTTGAAGTTTTCTACGCGATAGATTTTATCAACACCGAACTCTTTTTTCGCGGTGCGCGCGTAATTGGTATGACGGCAAGTCTCGGACCGCGCGCGGTGCTGCCAATGGTTGCGTTCTATGTTGCGATACACTTCGGCAAACCAATCGGCGAAACCATTTCGTCAATGTTCGGCGGCTACATTCTCGGCATTCTTGCCTACCAAACCAAGCACATCTGGGGCGGCGTTACCGCGCACATCGGCGTTGCGCTCACAATGGAAATAATGGGATTTTTGCACTATTATGTGATAAAATAAAAGTTTCTAAAGATATTTGCAAAATAAAAAAAGTTTTTTGTATCTTTGCAGCGAGAATTATTATTATTTTTTTAACAAAAAATTATGATTGGAACTGCTTATTGTGATGATGATGTAATGGTTTGTGAGCGCATTCGCCCGCAAATTATAAATGGAATACTGCCTGATGGTTATATGACTTCTGGTGAATTTAGGCGTGTTGTAAAAAATGACATTTACGAATTTTGCAGAGATAATGGTTATTTATAATACACAGGCAAGACGAGATTTAGCAAATATTCTTAAAGGGTTGATAAGTTGGAAAAAGCACCCTTTGGAATATGTTCACGCGCTGCAATATGTAGATGATATTACTGACGCTTGTGATAATTTAGATGACCGCACCTATCATTTTGATGCAACATACGACGAACATTTGCAATACGGCGATAAAGTTTTTACTTACAAACGCAATCCGCATACAACTTGGTATGTCATTTATGATGTTGATAATTATAGAAATGTGTATATCAATAAAATAGTTTCAAATTATTTAACAAAATCATAAAAAACTTAAATTTCAAATAAAATTTATTATGGAAAATTTAGAACCCCAAATGCTTTGGAAATGTTTTTTTGACATTTGCAAGGTGCCTCGTCCTTCAAAAAAAGAGGAAAAAATAATTCAGTTTTTGCTTGATTTCGGCAAAAAACACAACATCGAAACCGTCAAAGACCACGCTGGCAATGTTCTTATGAAAAAGCCCGCAACTGTCGGCTACGAAAAGCACGAAACCGTTGTGTTGCAGGCGCATCAGGATATGGTTTGCGAAAAAAACGGCGACACAATGCACGACTTCGACAACGACCCAATTTTGCCCTATATTGACGGCGAATGGCTCAAAGCCAAAGGCACAACTCTCGGCGCGGACAACGGCATCGGAATGGCTGCAATGCTCGCCGTTGCGCTCGACAAAAACATCAAACACCCTGCGCTCGAACTGCTTTTTACAGTTGATGAAGAAACGGGCTTGACAGGCGCGTTTGAACTCAAAAGCGGCTTTCTTTCGGGTAAAAAACTGCTGAACCTCGACTCCGAAGATGACGGCGAAATATTTATCGGTTGCGCTGGCGGAGTTGATACCGTTGCGCAATTTGCTTATAATCAAGAAGTTGCGCCGAAAGATTTTTATTATTTCAAAATTCTTTTTACCGAATTTCTTGGCGGACATTCGGGCGATGATATTGACAAAAACCGCGCTTGCGCCAACAAAATTTTAAACCGCTTTTTGTGGTCGATTGCCAAAAAAACAGATTTGGTTTTGGCAAAAATTGACGGCGGAAATCTCCGCAACGCCATTGCCCGCGAGGCGTTTGCCGTTGCAGGCGTGCCGTTCGATTTCAAGGAAAAATTGATGATTGAGTACAACCATTTTGTTGCCGACATCAAAGCCGAATTTGCAGCCGCCGAGCCAAAATGGAAAAGTACGCTCGACACCGCCGCAACGCCCGAAAATATTATCGAAAAAAGCGTTGCCAAAAACCTGTTTAACGCGCTCTACGCTTGCCCGCACGGCATTATCAGAATGAGCGATGATATGCTTGGTTTGGTCGAAACCTCGACAAATCTTGCCTCTGTGAAAATGAAAGACGGCAAAATAAAGGTTGAAACATCGCAGCGCAGTTCGGTTGCCTCTGCAAAACAGGACATCGCAAATATGGTTGAATGTGTGTTTGCGCTTGCTGGTGCGGAGGTATCGCACGGTGACGGCTATCCGGGCTGGAAACCAAATCCCAACTCCGAAATTGCGCAAAAAGTGGCAGCCTCGTACAAAAAACTTTTCGGCAAAGAGGCGAAAATTCGCGCCATTCACGCAGGTCTGGAGTGCGGACTTTTCAGCGAAAAATATCCCGAAATGGATATGGCATCGTTTGGACCAACAATGCGCGGCGTTCATTCGCCAGACGAGCGTCTGCACATCGGCGACACGCAGAAATTTTGGAAACTGCTGCTTGATGTCTTGGAAAATCTTTGATATTTTTAGACAAGATTAACAAAATTTACAGGATTTACAAAAAAAATGTTAATCTTGTAAATTTTGTTAATCCTGTAAAATTATAAATTAATATGACAGCAAACGAAATCAAAAACGAACTTTTTGTGCTTTCTGACGAGCAGAAACGCGAATTTTTGCCCTATTTTTTTAAAACAAAAGAGGGGCAATATGGTTTTGGAGATAAATTTATCGGTGTGGTTGTGCCAAAACAGCGTGCTTTAGTGAAAAAATACAAAACACTGCAACTATCTGAAATTCAGATACTTCTCAACGATGAATATCACGAATGCCGCTTAACTGCGCTTTTGTTTTTAGTTGAAAACTTCAAAAACGCAAAAAAAGATTTGGCTTTGCAAAAAAAGATTTACAACTTCTATATCGCTAATTATCAGCGCATTAATAATTGGGACTTGGTAGATTTAACCGCGCCGAACATTGTGGGCGAATATCTTTTGGACAAAAATTCTGACGAACTGATAACTTTTGCCCACAGCGAAAACCTGTGGCTGCAACGCATTTCAATAGTTGCGACCTACACTTTTATTCGCCAAAATCGGTTTGAGCAAACGTTTGAAATCGCAAAAATTTTGCTAAATCACCCGCACGACCTCATTCACAAGGCTGTCGGGTGGATGCTGCGCGAGGCAGGCAAGCGCGATTACGATGCGGAGTTGGAGTTCCTTCTGGAAAACGACAGGTACAAAACAATGCCGCGAACAATGCTGCGTTACGCAATCGAGAAATTTAACGAGCCTCTTCGGCAAGATTTCTTGAAAGGAAAAATTTGATTTCAATATTCTAAAATTCCAATATTCTAAAATTCCAAGATTTCAAATTAGGACTACACCAATTTTGAAATTTTGAAATCTTGGAATTAAAAACTATACTATTTATATGCAAAAAAAATCAATTCTCATATCAAATTATTTTATACTGCGCAAATTGTCTTGTGTCTATTATCTATTATCTTGTGTCTTGTGTCTTGTGTCTTTTTCGTGCGGAAATCAAGCGCAAAAATCAAACGAAAATCAGCCCGAATATTCTGCTAAAATAAAATATTCGCAAGGTTTTGCAATCGATTATTTTGCTGATTATAAGGTGATTACAATTTATAATCCTTGGGCAAAAAACGCCATTCAGCAAAAAATTTATCTTGTAAAAAATAAAAATATTTCTGTGTCGAATGATGGAATAAAAATTGTTACGCCGCTTAAAAAAATGGCTGTCGGTTCTTGCACCTACTTTGAATTTTTGGCGCAAATCTCTGAATTAGAGTGCGTTAAAGGCGTTTGTTCGCTCAATTTGGTTTATAACCAAAAAATTGCCGACAAAGCCGCAAAAAAAGAGATTATTGACTTGGGCGATGCTTTCACGCCAAATCTCGAAAAAATAATGTTGTTGCAGCCAGATATTTTTATGCTGCCGTCATACAACGCGCAGGACGAAACGGCGAACAGGCTTTTAAAATCGGGCGTGGCGGTGGTTTATAACAACGAATGGACAGAAAATTCGTTGCTCGCACGCGCCGAATGGCTGAAAATGATTGCCGCCTTTTTTGACAAGGAAAACCTTGCCGACAGCATTTTTTCTGAAATTGAAAAAAACTATCTTACAGCAAAGCAATTAGTTGAAAATGTGAAAGTTAAACCGACAATTATGGCAGGCGGAAACTTCAAAGGAACTTGGTATATGGCGAGTGGAAAAAGTTATATGGGCAACCTTTTTGTTGATGCGGGCGGAAAATATTTTTACGAAAATGACACCACAAAAGGCAGTCTATCACTCAGTTTTGAGAGTGTGCTGCACAATTTCCACAACACCGATATTTGGCTCAATGCGCCCGTAAAAACGCTTGCCGAACTGCAACAAATGGACACGCGGCACGAACTTTTCAAGCCGATGCAGACAAAAAATGTGTTCGCCTTTATGGCAAAAACCCACCCCAACGGCGCAAACGACTTTTGGGAAAGTGCCGTAGCGCACCCCGACATCGTGCTAAAAGACGTTATTTGGGCGTTGCACCCCGCGCTTTTGAGTAATTATTTGCCTGTTTATATTTTGAAGTTGGAATGAAAAATAATTATTGCCCCCAATTTTATTAAAAAATGTATGATTATTGCCCCCAATAATAAAAAAAGTTGTATATTTGCAGTGTGAAAAATTTTATATTGTTTATCAACTTAACTTCTTTATTATGAACTATTTAAAAAGAAATATCGACAATGATTTATTTGAATGGAAAAATTCAGATGTCAGAAAACCGCTTTTATTGCGTGGGGCAAGGCAGGTTGGCAAATCTTCTGCGGTGCGCGAAATGGGTAAAAAATTTGAGTTTTTTGTAGAAATAAACTTTGAAAATAAAGACCACGCTGCTGCAAAAAAAATTTTCGAGCAACATTCCGACCCCAAAATTATTACTGACGAACTGTCAGTTATGTTTGAAAAGCCGATAATTGCAGGGCAAACTTTGTTGTTTTTAGACGAAATTCAGAGTTGTACCGATGCAATTTTGGCATTACGCTATTTTTACGAAGAAATGCCTGATTTACACGTTGTTGCAGCGGGGTCGCTATTAGAATTTGCTTTGCAGAAAATTCCAACTTTTGGCGTGGGCAGAATTCGCTCAATGTATATGTACCCTTTTTCGTTTGAAGAATTTTTGCAGGCAATAGGGCGTGAAATGCTGCTCGAAAAATTGGAGAATGCAAGTCCGCAAAACCCACTTTCAGACGTGCTGCACAAGCAGTTAAAGGATGTTTTCCTGCGCTTTGCGGTAGTGGGCGGAATGCCCGAAGTTGTGGCAAAATATGTTGCGGGTGGCTCGTTGCTCGAATGTCAGCATATTTTAGACGAACTTACCGAGACCTTTTTCAACGATTTTGCAAAATACAAACAGCGCGTGCCTTCGGTGCGTTTGGAGGAGGTTTTTGCTACAATCGTTGCCCAAACAGGACAAAAATTTACCTATTCAGATGTGGCAACTTCCGCAAATCAGATACAGATAAAGGAAAGTATAGAACTGTTGAAAATGGCTGGTATGGTCTATTCTGCAACGCACAGTTCGGCAAACGGTTTGCCGCTCGGCGCAGAAACAAACCCGCGCTACCGCAAGTTAATAATTTTAGATACAGGCATTTATCAGCGTTTTTTGCGGCTGGATTTAACAAATCTGTTGCTTGACGAAAAAATTGAGCAAATTAATCGCGGCGCATTAGCCGAAATGCTTGTAGGAACGGAACTTGTGAAAGCCCAAAACAACCGTTTGCCTGCCGAACTTTACTATTGGCAACGCGAAAAATCGGGCAGCAGTGCCGAAGTTGATTATGTTGTTCAAATAGGACAAAACATTGTGCCTGTGGAAGTTAAGGCAGGAACAAAGGGCAGTATGCAAAGTATGTTTTTCTTTTTGCAGGAAAAAAACAGCCCTTACGGCATTCGCTGTTCAATGGAAAATTTTGGTGAATTTGACAATATCAAAATTTTTCCGCTGTATGCAGCGGGAAAAATCTAAAAATTCAAAACTTTGCAAAAATAATTCCTAATTTTGTAAATCGTAAATCTAAAATCGCAATTAATACTTTAATCGTATGAAAAAACTACTACTACTCTCACTATTGTCTTGTTGTTCAGCCATTTATGCACAAGATAAATTCAAATTTGGAACTTGTCCAATTGAACTTTTGCAAATGGAAAGTTACGAAAAATTCCCTGATGCTAACGCTTTTGTCGTTTATGAAAACGCATATACATATTACAGTGTAAGTGGCGCAACGGCTGATTTTGAACTTCATACCGAATATGTTGTCAGAATAAAAATATTGACCCAAGACGGTGTTAATGATTATGGAACGGCTGATGTTTTTTTTACAGAAGGCGCAAGCAGCGATGAATCGGAATCAATAAATGGTCTGACGGGTTTTACTTATAATCTTGAAAACGGCAAGATTGTAAAGGAAAAATTGTCGAAAGAATATATTTTTAAAGAAGATATAACGGAAAATTATAAGCGAATGAAGTTTGCTTTTCCGAATGTTCGTGTCGGCTCTGTTGTTGAATATAAATATATGCTCATTTCGCCGTCTTTAACGCCAAACGATTTTGTTTTTCAACGCGATATTCCTGTTAAAACAAGTACCTACACTATAAAAATACCTGAATATTTTTCTTTTCGCAAAAACGCAAAAGGTTATGAACGTGTTGCAGTTACAAGCAAATTGGAAAACGAATCTTTTATGTTTGGCGGAAATATTTTTGGCTGTTCGGCAGAAGAAATTACGGCGCAGGTAACCGATTTGCCCGCTCTGAAAAGGGAAGATTATGTTTGGAGTTTTGAAGATTACAAAACCCGCATTGTTTTTGAATTTAGAAGTGTGCAAATTCCGGGTGTTTATTATCACGATATTACACCAAATTGGAACAGAGTTATAGGCGGTTTAATGGGGTCTGAAAAATTTGGCAAACAATTTAACAACAAACGGCTTTTCAAAGATGATTTGCCGAATATCCTACAAGACAAAAACAGTGATTTAGATTCGATACGCGCAATTCTAAATTTTGTGCGCAGCAAAGTAAAATTCAATGATAACAGCACTTATTTTATACAAAATCAGTCAAAAGCGTTAAAAGACGGAGTTGGCAGCAGTGCCGAGATTAATGCTTTGTTGATTAATGCGCTGAAAAATGCAGGTTTTAAGGCGTACCCTGTTTTGATGAGTATGCGTTCCAAAGGAATACTTACATATACTTTGCCAAGTTACAGCCGTTTAAATTATTTTGTTGTTCAAGTTCAGTCCAACGGCAAAACTTATTACATTGACGGCACATATTCATACACAGATATTAATGTGCTGCCGTTGGAATGTATCGTAGGAAACGCAGTGGTAGTATATGAAAAGACATTTGAATGGGTTAATTTGAAAAATATTGGCAACGGCATTAAACGGACAGTTATTTTGGCATCGTTTAACGAACAGGGCGAACTTTCCGGTAAATATATATCGACAAACAGTGTAGAGGAGGCGTTTGTTTTTCAACAAAATTACGAAAATGCAGAGAATGAGGACAAATATATTGATTCGCTCGAAGCAAAAAATGATATAACAATTTCAGATTTTAAAATTGAAGAAAAATTTGAGCCGAATTATAATTTTGTTGAAAGTTATAATTTTTTAAGCAAAAATATCAGTTTGGAAAACGATATTATCAGTTTTAACCCATTGCTTTTTTTGGCGTTGAAAAATAATGCTTTTCAGGCGGAAACAAGAAATTTGCCTGTGGAATTTCCATTTATCTCTGAGCATAGAGTTAATGTAACAATCTCTTTGCCAGACGGTTATCAAATTGAAGAGTTGCCAGAATCTGAACGTTTTTTTGTCGGCGACAACAAACGTTTGGAATATTCCTATATAATTCAAAATGTAGGAAATATGGTGCAGTTGGCTTGTAAATTCAACATTAATACCACTGTTGTTTCCTCAACTGAATATGAAAATTTGCGCGATTTTTGGGCAAAAACGTATAATAAAGAAAATGAGATGATTACGATTAAAAAAGTTGAAAAATGAAACAAAAATTGCTGCTTTTTCTGCTCTTTTTAGCGAATTTTGTTTCTGCTCAAAATTACGCTGTTTCAACTATTGCCGATTCGCTGAAAACAGATGCTTTTGCCGTTGTCAGAGAGTGTTCGGAAGAGTTTGTGCAAAATAATTCTTTTTCGGGAACATATAAAAACACGTTGATTATCACTGTTTTAAATAAAAATGGCGATAATTTTGCCGATTTTGTGGTTTCAGAAGATACTTTTAATGAATTGAAGAAATTTTCGGGCGAAATTTTTGACGAAAATGGCAAATCAATAAAAAAAATCAAGCAAAGCGAATTGATTACAACTGCATATTCGGAACATTTGGCAACAACAGATAAGCGCACTTTTTACAATTTGCACACGCCAAAATACCCCTTTACAGTAAAATATACTTACGAAATGGCGTATAAAAACGGCATTTTGAGTTACCCGCCTTTTGTCCCTATTCAGAGTTTTAATATTGCCATTGAAAAAGCCGAATACTCTTTGCAAGTTCCTAAAAATCAACAAATTAGAGAACGGCAGGAAAATATCAAAATTGAAAAGTCGGTTTCGGAAAATGATGCAAAAATTTATAAATATTCGGTAAAAAATCTCAAAGCACTTCCGAATGAGCGTTTTTGTGCGGAATATCAAATTATTCCTGTGGTTTATCTGTCGCCCGAAAAATTTTGCGTGGAAAAAACCTGCGGCGATATGTCCTCCTGGCAAACTTTCGGCAAGTGGCAAAGCGAACTTATCAAAGGGCGCAACTCGCTGCCGCAAAGCACGATAGACAAAGTTTTGGAACTCACTTCTGGCATTTCTGATAGAAAGCAAAAAGTGAAAATTTTGTACGAATTTATGCAAAAAACAACGCATTATGTCAGTATTCAGTTGGGTATTGGCGGTTGGCAGCCGATGTTTGCCTCTGCCGTTGCAAAAACAGGTTTTGGCGACTGCAAAGCCCTGTCGAACTATATGAAATCGCTGCTCGAAGTTGCTGATATTCAGTCGTTTTACACGCCGATTAGAACGGGCGGAAAAAAGAGCGTGTTGCCTGATTTTCCAAATTTTTCGCAGTTCAACCACGTTATTTTGGCTGTGCCGCTCGAAAATGACACCGTTTGGCTCGAATGTACAAGTCAAACTCTGCCGTTTGGCTACGTTCATAGCGGCATTGCAGGACACGAAGCACTGATTGTGGGGCAAGACACCGCTTTCATTTGCACGCTGCCGCAAAAATCGCCGTTGCAAAACCGCGAAATTAACGTTGTAAATATCACTCTTTCGCCCGAAGGACACGCCAATTTGGAGGTAAATGCCGCATACACAAATTCCGATTTTGAACGAGTTTTTTTCGGACTTAAAGGGTTGAGTGCCAAAGAGGAAAATGAATTTTTGGGGAAATTAATCAAAGTGCCGAAACCGCAGATTTCAAATTTCAAAAAAACGGAAAATTTGAGCGAAAAACCGTCTATAAACCTTTCATTTTCAGTGGATTGTCAAGATTTTGCCTCAAAAACAGATTCGAGAATGTTTTTTACTGTAAATCCGTCATACACTTCGCTCAAAGGCAGATTGACAGGTAAAACTCGAAAATTTGATATTGTTTTTGAAACGGGCTTTTCGCAAAGCGACACAATAAATATTGATATTCCAGAAAATTACTTTTTGGAAAATAAGCCAAAAGACATTGAAATTTCGTCAAAATACGGAAATTTTAAATCGCAAATAGTTGAAAAAGAGAATGTTATAATTTACACTCAAACGCTTGAACTGTTGTCGGGGCATTTTTCCGTTACCGAATTTGAGGCAATAAAAGCATTTTTCGACAAAGTAGAGAATGCTCAAACTGCCAAAATTACAATAAAGAAATTGGTAGAAAGTAGAGAGTAAAAAGTAAAAAGTAGAAAGTTGGGGGGGCATACTTTCTACTTTTTACTTTTTACTTTCTACCAAAAAAAATATCTTCTCCCTATTGCACAATAAATAAAAAAGTCGTACCTTTGCAGCCGCTTTTCGAGAAAAAGCATTTTAGGTATTAATTTTAAAAATTTTAAAAAAAAATGGCAACAAAAATTAGATTGCAAAGACACGGACGAAAAGGGTATGCCTATTACCATATCGTTGTAGCCGACAGCCGCGCACCGCGTGACGGACGTTTTATCGAACGTCTTGGCTCGTATAACCCAAACACTGACCCAGCATCGGTAGATTTGAACTTTGACCGTTCGCTCTATTGGCTGCAAGTGGGCGCGCAACCGACTGACACAGTGCGCAACATTCTTTCTGACGAAGGCGTGTTGTTGAAAAAACACCTGCTCGGCGGCGTTAAAAAAGGCGCATTTGACGAGGCAGCAGCAGAACAAAAATTCGCTGCGTGGAAAGCCGACAGGCAAAAAGCAACTGACACTTTTGTAGAAAAAACAAAAGCAGAAAAGGTTGCAGATGCAAAAGCGCGTTTGGAACACGAGGCTGAAAAAAACAAGGCTAAGGCAGCAGAAGTAGCGAAAAAACTTGCTCAGGCAAAAGCCGCAGAGGCAGGTGCAACAGCGGAAGATGTCCCACAAACAGAGGCAGAGCCTGTGGTTGAGCCAGCAGCAGAGCCAGCAGTGGAAACTGTTGTAGAACCAGCGGCAGAGCCTGTTGTTGAACAAGCAGCAGAATAAAAATCTTTTTTCATAAAAAAGGCTCGAAAAAAAATTGTTTCGGGCTTTTTTTGTTGAGAAAAAAATGACTACTTTTGCAAAATCAAATTTTAAAATAGAATGAACCTGATAATAATAATATTTATCGTTTTATTTGTTTTGTCTTTTACAGACTTTTTTCCGCTTGAACAAAAATCTCATAATATAATTTATGGGGTTGCCTTTTTTTTGACATATTTTCTTTTCACAATTAAATATTATTATGGTGGCGACATTTATCATTATGTGCCTGTTTTTGATAAAATTGAAAGTTTTTCGGTAATTTTGGCTGGTCAAAGCAAGTTTAAAGATGATTTTGAAATGGGTTATTTGCT
>JAISKN010000015.1 GCA_031260925.1 Prevotellaceae bacterium
CGAAACAGTCGGAAATATTTCTGACCAATGTTGCCAAAGCGTCTTTGGAGGAGTTGTTTCTTGATTACAGGGATTTTCTGCGCACCAATCAACTGCCGATTTGGGACATTAAGCACCGTTTGGTTGCACGTTTCCGCGAACTGAACAGAACGCCCAACGCCACCTATCAAACCTACATAAAAGCCATAGAAAACGAAAGTCCCGAAATTTGCGCCAACTCAATGATTTGCCTGATAAAAATCGTTATCTATCTATTAGCAAAGCAAATACAGCAACTCGAAAAGGATTTTTTGGAAAACGGCGGAATAAGAGAACGAATGACAAAGGCGAGAATTGAGAATAGAAAAAATGAATATAAATAGTTTCACTAAAAGATTTGAGATGAAAATTTTTCTCCTCAAATCTTTTCTACTTCAATATTCACTTTAAACTCGTCGAAGTCAAGTTCTGTTGAGTTTTCGAGTGCGGGAACGCAGATAATTTCATTTGCCAAAACCTGCGCGGCAATATAGTTGCCGTAGTCGGCAATGACAGAATTGAGGTTTTCTGACTGCAAAATTTTTACCGAAATTTTGTCTACTATTTCGTAGCCGCTTGATTTTCTGATGTTTTGAATGCGGTTGACAAGTTCGCGGGCGATGCCTTCGCGGTAGAGTTCGGGCGTAACTTCGATGTCGAGCGCAACGGTGAGTTTGCCCTCGTTAGCCACAAGCCAACCGTCCATATCTTCGGTGAAAATATCGTAATCGCCGCTCTCTAATTCAATATTTTCGCCGCTCGACAATGCAAAAACATACTTCTCAGATTTTTCTATTTCCGAAACAGTTTTTTTGTCAAAATTAGCAAAAGCGGCAGCAATTTCTTTCATAAATTTGCCGTATTTTTTGCCCAAAGTTTTGAAATTAGGCTTGATGCGCTTAACGATATTTTCCATTTCTACATCTGGCGCAAGAACTTGTAACTCCTTGATATTCACTTCAGAACGAATTAAATCTGCAATATAATTTATTTGCGAAAAAGTTTTTTCGTCTGATGCAGGCACAACGGCTTTGAGCAGCGGTTGGCGCACTTTTTTGTCTGCTTTTCGGCGCAATGCCAAAATCATTGACGAAATTTGCTGCGCCAAACTCATACATTCTTCGAGGTTTTTATCAATCAAACTCTCGTCTGCTTTTGGAAAATCGGTTAAATGAACGGAACTCATTATTAATTGTAAATTTTTAATTTTAAATTGTAAATTAATGTATTTTGTTTAATTGTGATTTTTTATAATTGTAAATTAATTTTTTTATTGAATTAGGCACTTAAATAAGCCTAAAAGGTCAGGTGTCATTGCGGGCTTGACCCGCAATCGCTAAATTATTATATTTCAATCGATTGCGGGTCAAGCCCGCAATGACACTATTTTTTTATTCTTATTGTTAATTTGTAATGTAATATTTCATAATATGCTGAAACTCAAATATTTAACACACATTAATTAAATGCCTAATTTTTTACAATTTACAATTTACAATTTAAAATTCACAATTAGTATTTACCATCTTTCGTCCATCTCTTTTTGAGTGCGGACACGGAAACGGTCTTTGTCAGGCTCTACAAAAATCCTGCGCGAATACTCTTCTGGATAACCTGGGCGAATAACTTTTTTCGGAATATGTTTGTCTGTCTGCAAAAAATTACCGTTTTCGTCTTCGCCTTTTACTACGCCGTCAAGGTATTTTATCATAAAACGCTCGCCCATCGCTTTCCAAGCATTAGCGGCATTTTGCGCCTGTGTAAAGCAATATTGATTAATCAAATATTCAGCATCTTTCGGGTTTGTTTTCAGATATTCAAGAGCCATATTATCGGTTGCCATTACGGTATATTTAAAATCGTTGTCCCATTTATTCTGCATTGCCTTAACTTCAACAATCAAATCAGACCAACGGTTATACACCATACTTGCAACCCAGTTATTAATCCAAAAAGCCGAGTTCCACGAAAACTCAAACATATTGCCGTTGTTTTCGTCAAAGCAGGGCGGAACTCTTATTACCGAACTGTAAATAGGCACATAAATTCCTGTTGAGGCATCATCAACGCCAAACCAGAGAATACCGCCGATTTCGTTCGGTATCCAACCTCTCATTTGCGCCACAAAAGTAAAACCTGTTTGCTGTGTTGCAATGGGGCGTTCGTGGAAATACTCCTTTCTATCTACTTTGTAAGTCAGCGGGCTGTTGCGGAATGGCGAGCCGAAAGGTCCTGCGCCGTCGTCTTTGGTCATATCAAGCGGAGTGCCTTCGTAGTGGTTGCGCATTAAGTTTTTGATTTTTTCTACCGTAACTTCTTTCCCTTTTGGTACTTGAATATAAAGCGGCATTCTTTGAGAAGAAACGGCGTTTATATAGTCAAAATATTTGTCCATTTCGGGATTAATTTCGCGGAAAAACGCCCAAACGCGAGCCTCACAAAATCTTAACCCTTCAAAATCGAGCGGGTTGTAGGTGTCGGAAAAACTGAAATCATTGTCGCTGCCGTAGTAATAGCCTCTTTGTCGTGCAAAATCTACAACATCGCGCGAATACATACAGTTTTGTTTGTCGCCGAACGGAATTTTGGTAATTCTTGCCTGATTAGCGTGAGCCGCAACACAGTTGTCGGGTATGCGGATTGCTGCCCAAACTGCGCCTTTATTATGAACGCCTTTGCCAATCATTTCCATAATCCAAACTTCGTTGGGGTCGGCAATCGAAAAACTTTCGCCCTCAGAGCCGTAGCCGTATTCTGCCACCAAATCAGTCATAATTTTGATTGCCTCGCGAGCCGTTTTTGACCTCTGCAAAGCGATATACATAAGGCTGCCGTAATCAACAATTCCTATTGTGTCGTGCAATTCGTGCCGACCGCCAAAAGTGGTTTCGCCGATGCTTACCTGATATTCGTTCATATTGCCGATAACGTTGTATGTTTGCGGCACTTGGCGAATTTGTCCGCGATAAAAACCGCCGTCCCAATCATAAACGTCAAGCATTGCGTCTTTGCCGTATCTGGCGCGCGGGTAGTGGGACAATGCTCCGTAGAGCCAATAGGAATCTGCAGAATACGAAATCATTGTTGAGCCGTCTGCGGAGGCTTTTTTGCCCACGAGAAAATTTGTGCAGGCAAAGCCATTAATTGATAATGCAAATAATATTGCTGTAATAAATAATTTTTTCATAATATATTTTTTAATTTAAAAAAACGACTGCAAAGATACAAAAAAATCAATAAAAAATTATAACTTTGCACCGTAAAAAATTAATCATTATTTAAAAGTCTAAAAAAATGAAACACGCAAACAGTCTTATTTACATTTTCCTGTTGCTTTTTGTCGTATTTGCAAGTTGCAACA
>JAISKN010000195.1 GCA_031260925.1 Prevotellaceae bacterium
ACTGTCAGGCAAACTTTGCAACGGCTGCAAAAATCAGATGTTATCAAACGGGCTGCGCACGGCATTTATTATTACCCTAAAAATGATGTAAATATTCAAGGATTGATTATTTCGCCCAAACCTTCCATTGATGATATTGCCAAAGCCATTGCCCAGCGCGATAAAGCCCGCATTGTTCCGATTGGCGACCAAGCCCTGAATTTGCTAAATCTTTCAACGCAAGTTCCTATGAATGTGGTATATACAACTACCGGTGCGCCTCGCAGAGTAAAAATTGAAGGCAGTCGGCACGGTATTTTGTTTAAACATTCTTCGGAACAAAAACGCTTTGAGTACAAATCAAGATTGCTGATGCTAATTGTGTCGGCAATGCGCGAAATAGGCGAAGGGAAAATCTACCCCGAAGAATTGGAAATCATAAAAAAACATTTTCAAAATGTTGATAAAAAGGACTTTGAACATGATATAAAATTAATGCCGCTCTGGGTGCGGGAAATACTTTTAACACTATGAATTTTTTGAACAGTGAGAGCAAAAAAAATCATTCCAACGGAATGAATTTTAATCAATTAACCGATAAAGAAAAGGTTGCATATATCGAAATTGTATCTCAAAAAACGCAACTTGAGCCGATAATGGTCGAAAAAGACGTATGGGTTACAGCAGTACTTCGCGCTTTGTTTGAGTTGCCGTATGCAGAAAATATCTCGTTCAAAGGCGGCACTTCGTTGAGCAAATGTTGGGATATTATTCAACGATTTTCGGAAGATGTTGATATTGCAATAAACCGCGAGTATTTTGGTTTTCAGGGCGAAACATTTACCATTCGAGAAATCAGTAAGAAACTGCGAAAAGCGTGTTGTAAGTTTTGCCGCGACACATTGCAGTACGATTTGGCAAAACAAATGATTGCAGACGGCATACTCGAAAATCTTTTTTCTGTTTCGATGAATATCACAGATATTACAACTATTGACCCCGAAAAAATATTTATTGAATACAAATCGGTTTTTGGCAAAAGTGCTTATATCAAAAATGTGGTTGTGCTGGAAATCAACGGTCGCTCAATGAAAGAGCCGTTGGAAAAGGTTGCCATTCAATCGTTTATAGACAAAGTTTTTGCCGAAAAAGCATTTGCTGAAAAGTCCTTTGAAATCAATGTTGTTGCGCCAGAACGCACATTTTTAGAAAAAGTTTGCCTGCTGCACGAAGAATTTGCCAAGCAAGACCAAGAAAAAATCCGCGTAAACAGAATGAGCCGCCATTTGTACGATATTGCCAGAATGTTGGACACTCCCATTGCAGAAAAAGCATTGAATAACAATGAATTATACAAGTCAATTATCGCCCACCGCCGTATGTTTCAAGCAATAAAAGATTTTGATTACGACACGCTTTTGCCTGCAACAATTAGCATTATTCCGCCCAAAAGCGTAATTGCCAAATGGGCAGACGACTACTCTAAAATGCAAACAATGATTTACGGAGAATCGCCTTTGTTTGAAACAATGATTGATAAAATAAAACAACTGAATATGCGGATAAATCGGATTGTTTTGTAAAAAAATACTTTAATACTTTTAATGTTATAAAAAATGCAGTTAAACGAACAAAATCTTTACAGTAAAGACAAGAAAATCAACATTATAGACGATGTTGCGCTGATAGAACTTCTCGGGCGCGATTTTTTGGGGAAAGTCGGGGTCGATTTCCGAATTTTTAAGGCGATGGCTGACAATAATATCAGCGTAAGTTTTGTGGTGCAGGGCATTCTGGAAAAGGGTATCGGGCTTGTGGTGTCCGCCGAAAATGCCGAAAGAGCCGCTGACGCACTCAGAAAAGAGTTTCAAAACGAGTTCTATTTAGACGAGGTTTTTGACGTTGCCGTTGATACGGAAATTGCTGTTGTGTCGGTGTCGGGGCAAACTTGGGACACGTTTCAAAAATCGCTTAACGCGCTGATTAAGAACAATATAACACCGATTTTAATCAACAACACGCGCACAGGCGACAACGTCAATTTTGTGCTGAAAAAAGATGAGGCAATACGCGCATCAAAGGTTGTGCGCAGCGAAATTTTCGCTTTCAGCAAAAAAATCAACATCGCAATTTTCGGCGTTGGACAAATCGGCAGCACTTTGATAGAGCAAATACTTGATTCTGCCGAAAATATTGAACAGAAAAAACGTGTCAAACTCAATATTTTTGCCGTTACAAACTCCAAAAAAGCAATTTTTAACGAAAACGGTATTGGAAAAAATTGGCGCGAAGAATTGAAAAACAGCGGAAAAGATTTTTGCGTGAAAGATGTGATAGATTTTGCGCGGAAAAACAACCTCGAAAACCTTGTTGCCGTTGATAACACCGCAAGCAAGGACTTTGTGAAAAATTATATCTCGTTGATTAACAGCAGTTTCGACTTGGTTTCTTCAAATAAAATTGCCAATACTTTGGACTATGGTTTTTACCGCGAACTGCGTTGGGCGTTGAAAAAACAGAAAAAGCGTTATCTCTACGAAACCAATGTAGGCGCGGGTTTGCCGCTGATAGACACAATCGGTTTGCTGCACCTTTCGGGCGAAAGCATCACAAGAATTCGCGGCGTTTTTTCGGGAACACTGAGTTATATTTTCAATAATTTTTCGGTTAATAATCTGAAATTCAGCGAAGTTCTCCAGCAGGCAATTTCGCTTGGACTTACCGAGCCAGACCCGCGCGAAGATTTGAGCGGAAACGATGTTGCGCGGAAACTGCTAATTCTTGCCCGCGAACTCGAACTCGAAAACGAGATTTCGGAAATTTCGGTGCAAAATCTTATTCCAGACGAACTGAAAAAATTTTCTACAAAAGAATTTTTGGAAAATCTGAACTTGTTAGATGCTGGTTTTCAACATATTAAAGACGAACAGGAAAAAGGCAGCGTGCTGCGTTATGTGGGCGAACTTTCGGGCAATTTGCAGCAAAACAAGGGTGTTTTGGAGGTAAAACTGATTTCCGTTTCTGCAAATTCGGTTTTGGGGCAACTCAAAAGTTCCGACTCGATTTTTGAAATCTACACCGAATCTTACGGCTCGCAACCTGTTGTCATTCAGGGCGCAGGCGCAGGCGCAAAAGTTACCGCAAGAGGCGTTTTTGGCGATATTTTGCGGTTGAGTTGAAAAAACAATCTATTCAAAACAATTTCATTTGGCTTGCGTTTGCAACTTCTTTTTCATTGAAATTTTTACCAAATTTTGAGTACCAATAGTTATCGAAAAGGCGTTTTTGCAAGCGTTTTTCAAGCGAAATTTCGGCGATTGTCTTTTCAAGTTCGCGGGCAAAAGTTTGTGTTTCTTTTGCCTCTGTTTTGTTGTCAATTAAAAGTTCGTTGAGTTGTTTCACATACGCTTCAAATGGCACACGGTTGCGCTCCGATTTGACAGTTTTTAAACTTTTTGATTTACTTAAACGTTTATCTATCAAATTATAAGTGGCACGGTAAAGTTCCAGTAAAACCTGCTGACGTTCTGTTTCGTCAGTAAAACCTATTTTTTCAAGAATGGTATCGTCTAATTTTACACGCTCTGGATTAACGGTCGCCAAACTTTCCAAAGTTCCGAGTTCCTCGCGAAAATTGCGCGTTTCGCCCAAATCAAAAGTGTAATTTTCCAAATCAATATTTGGGACAAGAAAGTCGGCAAGTTCGTATTTTTCAATTTTTCCTGCACCATCGCCTAAATTTGCCCTCATAATAATTTGCTGATTTAACCAACTAATTGTTGAGTTCATAAAATAGAAAATAGTTTTACTTCTTTTATCGGAAAAAATATTATGAAAATTATTATTTGTATATGCTTTAACTTTGAAAGTCCTGCCTGCCTCATTGATTATGTAATTAAAAGATAAATCGGGCAATTTTTTTGCCTTAATAAACCACCATTTTTTCCGTGCTGCCAACGAATTTATTTTATTAAGTTTCATTTCTTCACCGTGCTTAATATAATCATTGGCATACGGAAACCATTTTTTTATTTCTTTGCGCTCTTTGTCAATTACAAAAAGCATTTTGAAGGGCAATTCTTCGGGCGTAATTTCGTAACGATTCACATCTTTGGGGCTGGTAAGCATTGGAAACAGAAAATCGTCTTCTATAAGCCAAAGTTCTCCGAAACCATTGCGCACCAAACGCAAGCCATCAACTTTTACATCGCTGAAATCTTTGTATTTGTTTTTGAAATTATTTAATGTAACTTTCAGATAATCAGCATTTTCTGTATAAGTTATATCTTCTAAAATAAAGAAGTCGTTGCAGCCTGTCATATAACCACGAATTACATCATCGGCTATTTCCTTTAATGGTTTAAATTTTTCTTTCCCTTTTTCTAAAACATCATAATACACTTTTGGGGCTTTTAGAAATTGTCCCCATTTTGTATGTTCAGCAAGCGTTTTTTGTTCAATGCAATTTATTTTCAAAAAGTTGTTTTCTGTGCTTTCGGTTGTTTCAATTATTGTCTCGTACAGATTTTTATTCCCTTTGTATTGACTTGTTAATTCGTGCAAAGTTTTTTTCAAATAAACAAATTTTACAATATTCTGATTACGTTTTTCTTCTTCTCTTTGCTTTTTAAGGATAACAATTGTTGTATTTACAGAAGCAGAAGGGAAAAACCGTTCCACTTCGCTGTCAATTATTGCGACAATTTCAAAATTATTTAACATAAATCGTTGTAAATCTGCACCATAATCGGCATCAAGCCACGAGTTTTGGCAAATATAACCCAAATAACCACCTTCTCGTAAAAATACGTTGGCGTGATAGAAAAAGTAAGCATAAATGCTTGTGCGCTGCGAAGGCGTAAAACCACATTCACGCCGTATCAGTTCGTTAATTGTATCTTTGCCCACAGTGCCGAACATTGTCCCTATATCTTCCTGACGTGTGTATGGCGGATTTCCAACAATTACATCAAATTTTGGCAACGATTGTTTTTTCTTTTCAAAAATTTCTTTTGCGCGAATATCAAAAGTATGAAAATCAAATTTTGAAAATTCGGCAATGGAAAAGAAATCTTTATTTGTTATTCGAGGATAACTCGGCGAAAAAGTATCGCGTATTGCCAAATTAAGCATACTTAAATAGGCAGGGTAATCAGACAAATCGTTCCCATAAATTTCAGTTAGCAGGTTTGAATGCCTTGCTTTTTTACCTTCTTTTTCACAAAGCACCCTTTTATGTTCGTATGCGCGAACCAAAAACGTACCCGAACCGCACGAAGGGTCAAAAACTGTATCTTTGCCTTTGTGTATTGTACAAGTATTAATAAAGTCAATTACTTCTGGTGGTGTAAAATATTGCCCTAATTTGTGCCGTTCGTCTGCTCTAATTAATTCTTCAAAAATTCTACCTACAATATCATAAGGAATATTGCTAAAACTGTAACGATTTTTTGGCTCAAAAATATCTTTTACAAGTTCGATAATTTCATCGCTGACAAACGGAATTTTGAAAATTATATTTGATTTTTCACCAATTAACAACTCAAAATTTCCTGTCGCCTCTTTAAATTTTTCAAAAACATTCCAAATAAAATCTTGAAGAGTTTCCGCTTCCGTTATTCTTTCTGGTATGCGCAATGGTTCTAATTCAGGTAATATTCTATTATCAATATATGATTTGTAGAAAATCAGTTTGGAAATCAACATTAACAGAGAAATATGCGTTAAATTCTCTATTTCCTCAAATGTTTGCGGTTTGTTCCACAACTGATTTTGACAATATTTGTTGATTTCTTTTTCAAAGTTTTTATCTGAATGGTAACATTCCCAAACTTTTTTGCTAATTGGCAAAGCATACGCCTCTATCAATGTTCGTATTTTGAAAATAAAAATTTTGTCAAGCGGCGTGTAAGTAACAGGTTTTTTATCTAAAATTTCTATTGCCCTGTTCAGATAAAATTCGGCAATAAAACTTAATTTTTTCAATACTTCATTTGAAGGTGCATAATTTTCACTTAATCGAGTAATATCTTGATATTTAAGAAATTCATCATTAATACTAACTCTTTCGTCTATATCTTTTGTGTTAAAAAACGCACAGGAAACAAAATTACAAATACCAAAATAATTAATATCATTTTTTTGCGCACGTGCAAGTTCTCGCAAAATTACTTTTGGATTAAACACAACTTGTCCGTCATTTGCAGTCGGGTCTTTGAGTTCTATAAAAAATAGCGTTTTTCCTTTTGCTGTTTTCAGCGTAATATCCGCTCGATTTTCCTCAATAACGGTGTAGGGCTGAATTCGTTTTTCCAACCCGCGTTCCTTAATGATTTCTGTAAAAATCGTGTTAAGCGTTCCCTGTAATTGACGTTCTATTTGCATAAAATCAAGTATAAAACCAAAGTGCAAAGTTAATAATTTTCTTTAAATTACTAACTCTTTTTAATCATTTTTTTGTACCTTTGCATTCTGATTTTTTACATTAAAAATAAAAATGGACAACAAAAATTATAAATTTGAAACCTCCGCTATCCGCACACAAGCCGAGCGCACGCAATACAACGAACATTCAACGCCGCTTTTTCTCACATCATCTTTTGTGTTTGACGACAGCGAGCAGATGCGCGCCGTTTTTGCAGATGAGGAGTTTAAGCACTCCTATTCGCGCTACAAAAATCCAAATATTGACGAGTTTGCCGAAAAAATGGCGATACTCGAAGGCGCGGAGGCGGGCTATGCCTACGCGAGCGGAATGGGCGCGATTTTTTCTACAATGATGGCTCTGCTCAACGGCGGCGACCACATTATTTCCTGTTCGAGCATCTACGGCGCAACGCACGTTTTGTTCAACAACACGCTGCCGCGCTGGAATATCACGACATCGTTTTTCGACATCAACCACCCCGAAACGATTGAAAAACTTGTGCTGCCTACAACAAAAATTCTCTACGCCGAAAGCCCCACAAACCCCGCCTGCGATGTGATTGACTTGGCACTTTTGGCAGAAATTGCGCACAAACACAACCTTATTTTTATTGTAGATAACTGTTTTGCAACGCCTTATTTGCAGCAGCCGATTTTGCTCGGCGCAGATATTGTGCTGCATTCGGCAACAAAATTGATTGACGGACAGGGTCGCGTTCTTGGCGGCGTAGTGGTTGGCAATCAGCAACTTATGAACAAAATCTACCTTTTTTCGCGCGGAGTTGGGGCAACGCTTTCGCCGTTTAATGCGTGGGTGCTGTCGAAAAGTTTGGAAACGCTTGCAATTCGCGTAGAACGGCAAAGCGAAAACGCACTGAAAATGGCAGAATATTTAGAGCAAAATCCTAATATTGAGAGAGTTATGTATCCATTTTTAAAATCATTTCCAAAATATGATTTAGCAAAAAAACAGATGAAAATGGGCGGAAATATGATTGCTTTTGAGATAAAAGGCGGTTTGGAGAAAGGCAAAAAATTCCTTAACGCGCTCAAAATGTGTTCGATGACTTCAAATCTGGGCGACAGCCGCACAATTATTGTTCACCCTGCCTCTACCACTCACTCCAAACTGTCGAAAGAGGAACTGTCCGCAGGTTTCATTACCGAAGGAATGGTGCGCGTTTCGGTAGGGCTGGAGCATTATCAGGATATTATTGACGACATTGAGCAGGCGTTGCAGATTAGTTTATAGTTTTTAGTAGATAGTTTATAGTAAAAAGCAGGTTAGACTAATTTATAAATTAAAGAATTATTTTTTGCAAAATGTCAAAAAATAATTCTTTTTTATTATTGATTATCAGTGCTTTAAAAAAAACTTAACTAAAAATTTAATTTAAACTAAAAAAATAGTTGTACAATTAAAAAATTAATTGTACCTTTGCTGCGTTATTGATACTAAAATAATCTCTAAAAAAATTAAACAACTGAATATGAATACATTAACAAAAGCAGAAGAGCAGGTTATGCACGCTATTTGGCAGATAGAAAAGGGCTTTGCGCAGGACATTTGGCAGGCGTTGCCCGAACCGAAACCTGCTTACAATACGGCTCTGACTATTGTCCGCATTCTCGAAAAAAAGGGTTTTGTCGATTACGAAATTTTTGGCAAAAGCCACCGTTATTTTCCAAAAGTGAGCAAAGAGGAATATTCGGAAAATTTGCTTGGAGATGTTGCTAAAAACTATTTTAACAACTCTTTCAAAAGCATTGTTTCGTTTTTCGTTGATAATCAGAGTATTACGCTCAAAGATTTGAAAGAAATAGAACAAATTATAAAGTCAAATTCATCAGAAAAAGAATAAAAAAGACACAAGATATTAGACACAAGAAGATAGACACGTTTAAATTCATAAATCTAAAATCATAATTCATAAATAAAATGAATATCCTATTAACCCTCATCGAAACCGCATTGGTACTCGCTTTGTACTATATCGCTTACGTTTTATTTTTGAGAAACGAAAAAAACTTCATTCTCAACAGATTTTATCTGCTTTTTGCGCTCTGTTTTGCGCTGATTTACCCATTTATTCGCATAAAATTGATGATTTCCACAGCACCGATTTTGCCAATGAATTTTGCAACGCTTATGTTGCCAGAAATAATTGTAAGTCCGTATAACACAGCAAGTTCCGCAAGTTTTTCGTTTTTTGATATTTTGCGAAATATATATTTTGCAGGCATTGGCATTTTTGCAATTCTGTTTTTTGTAAAAATATTCAATGTTTTCAAACTCATTATTTTTTCAAAAAAAGAGAAACAAAATGGCGTTTTTCTTATCAAAACAAAAAAGAATTACGCGCCGTTTTCGTTCTTTAATTTTGTGGTAATGCCTGAAAATCAATACAATAGGTCGGAAGAGGCAACTATTATTTTGCACGAAAAAAAGCATATCGCGCAACTTCATTCTTTGGATTTGATTTTTTATGAAATAATCAAAATTTTACAATGGTTTAACCCATTTATTTGGCTCTATAACAGAGAGTTACGTTCTGTTCACGAATATATTGCAGACGAGGCGGTTATCGAAAACGGCACAGAGAAAAACGACTATTTTTCGCTCTTGCTTTTCAACCAAATCGGCTGTCAGACAAGCAAAATCGGTAATAATTTTAACATAATATTAATCAAAAAAAGAATTAAAATGCTTATGAAAGAAAACTCAAAAAAGGGCAAAATGTTGCGGCTGATGCCCGCAATGTTGGTAACTGCGGCACTTTTGATGTCGCAAGTAAGTTTCGGGCAAAAACCCGCAAAAACGGTTAAATCTGCACCGCAAAATGTTGAAAATCAACAAATTGTGGCTGTAAAAAATGACACTCTGCCTTCAAGTGCCGTTTATGTGCTTGACGGCAAAATTGTTGATGTGGAAACAGTGCAAAATCTTAAAACTGACAAGATTGAAAGTTGTACTGTTTTAAAAGAAAACAGTCCTGAACACATCGCAAAGTACGGTGAAAACGCCAAAAACGGCGTAATTATCATCACAACAAAAAAAGATGATGTCAAAAACGTTGTTTATGTTGTTGATGGCGAAATTGCTAATAGCGAAAAAGCCCAAAAACTTGAAAAAGACGGCAGTATCAAAACTGTTAATATTTACGAAGGCGCAGGCGTAAGGCAGGAACATATTGAAAAATACGGCGAAAAGGCAAAAAACGGCATTATTTTCATTGAAACGAAAAAAGAGAGCGACCTCAAAAGCGAAATTGCTGTTGAAGAGCCGCAGAAATTGCCCGAATTTATCGGCGAAGAGGGCAATTTAATGGAATATTTGGGTTATAATTTGCAATATCCAAAAGAGGCGGTTGCGGCAGTCGTAAATATCAGAGTGATTTATTCGTTTGTGGTAGAAAAAGACGGCACAGTCGGCAATATAGAATGGGTTACTTCGCACATTGAAAAAGACGGCAACAACCCAAAAGTAATCGCCGCCGAAAAACTTTGCAAAGCGGAGGCAGTTCGTGTAATTGCCTCAACATCAGGCAAATGGCAACCTGCCATAGACAAAAACGGTGCAGCAGTCAGTTACAGAATGACTTTGCCTGTTTGGTTTAAATTGCATTGAAATTTTGTAAGAAATCAATCAAATACAAAGATTTCTCTAAAAAATATATACTGTTCGATTGAAAAGTATATATTTTTTTGTGAAGTTTAGACAAATCAAATATTTATGCGGATAATGGGTTGCATTCCTATGGAATGCTGAATATGTGGAACTTATTTTCTACCGAGCGATGCAATCCTAACGGATTGCGGTGCAAATATAACATCATTCCGTAGGAATGAGTCGCTCGGTAGAAAAATATACAACCATAACCCTGCATTCCATAGGAATGCAACCCTAAAAAAGCATTTCAACTTGTAATTCGCATTGAATTTGCAATTAATCAGAAAAATATGTAATTTTGCAAGCAAATATTAATAAAAAAAGATGACAAAACGCTCAAAAAAAAATGATAAAATCCTTGAAATTATTCCAAAAATAATTGAGATTTTTCAGAAAAAACCGAAAAAACATTTCAATTACAAGCAAGTTTCACACGCTTTGGGAATGAAACTTTCAGAAGGAAAAATTTTTGTAATGGAGGCACTTTATGAACTTGCCGAACAGGAATTAATTACCGAAATTTCAACAGGAAAATATGCTCTGAAAATCCGTTACAGTTACCTCACAGGCGTTATTGACAGACAGATAGTACCGAAAAAAACGTACCTGATACCAGACGACAGCGGCGAAAATATTTTTATCGCCGAGCGTTCTCTAAACTGCGCGCTCAACGGCGACCGCGTGAAAATCAAACTTTACCCTGTACGCAAAAAGACTGACCTCGAAGGCGAAGTCATCGAAATTCTCGAACGCGCCCGCGAGGAATTTGTCGGCATTTTGCTGATAAAGCACGACGTGGCTTTCCTAAAAGTTGATAAAAAGCAACTTCCGCTTGATATTTTTATTCCGCTCAACAAACTGAAAGGCGCGAAATCGGGGCAAAAATGTATCGCAAAAATCACTTTTTGGGAAGATAAATACGAGAATCCGATTGGCGAAGTCATTGACGTTTTGGGCGATGTCGGCAATAATAATGCAGAAATGCACGCCATTTTAGCAGAATTTGGATTGCCCTATATTTACCCGCAAGATGTTGAAAATGAGGCAGATAAAATCCCTGTCGAAATTTCCGCAGACGAAATTCGCAAACGAATTGATATGCGCGAAGTCCCCACTTTTACAATCGACCCGAAAGATGCAAAAGACTTTGACGATGCGCTTTCTATCAGGCAGTTAGATGAAAATATTTTTGAAATTGGAGTGCATATTGCAGACGTAACGCATTATGTTTTGGAAAATGATATTATTGATAATGAGGCAGTTAAGCGTGCCACTTCGGTTTATCTGGTTGATAGAACTGTGCCGATGTTGCCCGAAAGGTTGAGTAATTTTATCTGTTCGCTGCGCCCTGACGAAGAAAAATTGACCTATTCCGTAATTTTTAAAATGAATAATGTTGCGGAAATTTTGGACTATCAAATTGCTCGGACAGTGATAAAATCCAACCGCCGATTTACTTACGAAGAGGCTCAGGAAATTATCGAAACCAACGAAGGTAATTACGCTTTTGAAGTGCTGAAACTCAACGAGTTGGCAAAGATGTTGCGCTCAAAACGCTTTGCTTTCGGCGCGATTGCTTTTGAACGTTCCGAAATGAAATTTGAACTTGACGAGAACGGAAAACCGCTCGGAACTTACCTCAAAATTCCGCAGGACAGCAACAATCTTATCGAAGAATTTATGCTTTTGGCAAATAAAACTGTTGCAGAACATATTGGAAAACAGAAAGTTAGCGGAAATAAATCGAAAAATTTTGTCTATCGCATACACGACTTGCCGAATTTGGAAAAACTGACAAATTTTGCCGAATTTATCAAGCGTTTCGGCTACAAAATCAAAACGCAGGGCAAACACACTGCCGTTTCCTCGTCTATCAACTCTCTTTTAAACGAAGTTGGCGGCAAAAAAGAGCAAAATTTGATAGAAACGCTCGCCATTCGTTCAATGGCAAAAGCGGTTTATTCCACAAAAAACATTGGGCATTACGGCTTGGCAATGAAGCATTACACGCATTTCACATCGCCGATACGCCGTTTCCCAGATATGCTGGTGCATCGTTTGCTCACAAAATATATGGTTGAAGAGGTAAAAAATGTTGATGCCGAAGAGTTGGAAAAACTCTGCAAACACTCTTCTGAAATGGAGCAGCGCGCCGCAAATGCCGAGCGTTCGTCAATAAGATACAAGCAAGTTGAGTTTATGAAAGACAAGGTCGGGCAGATTTTTGACGGCGTAATTTCGGGCGTAAATACTTGGGGAATTTATGTCGAACTCAACGACAGCCATTGCGAAGGTATGATTTCCATACGCGACCTTGACGATGATTACTACGTTTTTGACGACAAAAACTACTGCATTATCGGCAGAAAGCATTTCCGCAAATTTCAACTCGGAGACGACATTCGCGTACAGGTTTCCGCCGCCGATTTGATAAATAAATACCTGAATTTTATTTTAAGTAGTGTAAAATAATTAATGTTATATTTTCTTTGCGGCTTTCCGTCTTCGCGACTTTGCGTTAAGAAATATGTTTTTTGAACGCAAAGGCGCGAAGGCACAAAGACGCAAAGTATTACATTATTAATTTTATTGCACTTATAAATATAAACGAGTTCACAAGTCATTGAAAAGCAAGCGAAACAAGCAGTTGTTTGTATTACAACAGGCTGAATTACAATTATTTAAGAAACTTGACAATAAAAATTATCTTGATTTATATTATGCTGAATGTCTACTTAATAAAAAAATAATTTAAAAAAAAATTGTAACTTTGCAGTTTTTAAAACAAAGATTAAAGACCGCTACGCTTTATAAGTGGTTATAATGCTTTTTTCTCTGGATTGCTTCGGAAATACCTCGCAATGACGGGAATAACAAGTGCAGTACGTCATTGCGAGGTATTTCCGAGGCAATCCAGAAAATATTACATTAAATTATTTATATTACTTGTGTCTTGTGTCTAATTACTTGTGTCTAATTACTATATCAATGAGCAATACCGCAATAAAATTTGAAAATATTTCCAAACAATACCGTTTGGGGCTGGTTTCCACAAAAACACTTAGCCACGACCTTAACCGTTGGTGGCAAACTGCTATTTTGCGAAAAGACGACCCTTATCTGAAAATCGGCGAAACCAACGACCGTGCTACCAAAGGCAGCAGCGAATATGTTTGGGCGTTGCGCGACATCAATTTTGAAGTTGAGCAGGGCGACATTATCGGAATTATCGGCAAAAACGGTGCGGGAAAATCTACATTGCTCAAAATTCTTTCGCGCGTAACCACGCCAACCACAGGCACAATCAAGGCTCAAGGCAGAATTGCCTCACTTTTGGAGGTCGGCACAGGTTTTCATCAGGAGATGACAGGGCGCGAAAATATCTATATGAACGGCGCAATTCTCGGAATGACCAAAGCCGAAATCAGCCGCAAACTCGATGAGATTGTTGATTTCGCAGGCGTTGAACGCTACATCGACACTCCTGTAAAACGTTATTCGTCAGGTATGATGGTGCGGCTCGGCTTTGCCGTTGCAGCGCACCTCGACCCCGAAATTCTCGTTGTTGATGAAGTGCTTGCCGTTGGCGATGCCGAATTTCAAAAAAAGGCAATCGGCAAAATGCAAGACGTGAGCAAAGGCGAAGGGCGAACGGTGCTTTTTGTGAGCCATAATATGGCGAGTATAAAAGCATTGTGCAAAAAAGGCGTGCTGCTCAAAGACGGCAGCGTAGCATATAGCGGCGAAATAAACGACACAATATCGCAATATCTAAAAAACAGTTATTCAACAGAAGATACGCCAATTTCACAACTTATTCATTATCACACAAATTTAATTAATATTAAAAAAATATTGATTAACTGCTCGGAAAACTCAAAAATAAATCTTCCAAAAAACAACATTATCGAACTGGTTTGCGAAGGAAAAATTGACACTAAAATGAACCTCGACTTTGAAGTCAGAATAAAAGATGAAAACGAAATTCTATTGGCAACTTTTGCGCCGTCATACACTGCAAACGTAATACAATCTTTTGAAAAGGGAAATTTTGAATTGAAAACTCAAATTCAACTGCCTGAAAAACTTACACAAGGCAATTTTTATGCAACAATTCAAATTACAATTCCAAAAGTTGATGTTTTGGCTACTATTGAGCCGATTATTATAAATTCAGAGGGTTATCTCAGCCCAAACGGCGATGATTTTCCTTACAAATGGAATGGTTTTACTATATTATGAAGAAACTTAATGAAATATTATCGAAAATAGTATTTTTTCGCATTTTGCGTTTCGCATTTTGCGAAATTATTTATAACTTTGCAAAATGAAAAAAAACAAACCATATAATCCGTTTTTAATAACAGGATATTACAGTCCTGACTATTTTTGCGACCGCGAAACAGAAACAGTAAAAATTATCTCCGCGCTCGAAAACGACAGAAATATCTCGTTGATGAGTCCGCGCCGTTTCGGTAAAACAGGACTTATTCACCACGTTTTTTACAATATTTTGGAGCAGGACAAAAACGCCGTTTGCATATATTTAGACATTTATTCTACACAAAATTTGAATGATTTTGTAAAAATCTTTGCAGAAAGCGTTCTCGGAAAAGTTGATGGCAATTTGGAAAAAGCAATGAAAAAATTTGCCTCATTTTTCAAAAGTTTCCGCCCTACTCTATCTTATGACGCGCTTTCGGGACAGCCCGAATTAAGTGTTAAAATTGAACAGGAAACAGCGGACAAAAGTTTGCAGGAGGTATTTTTGTATTTGAAACAATCGGAAAAACGCTGTTACATTGCAATAGACGAATTTCAACAAGTAGCGGAATATCAAGAAAAAGGAACAGAAGCATTGCTGCGTTCCTATATTCAATTTTTGCCTAATGTTAAATTCATTTTCTCGGGTAGCCGCCAACATTTAATGAGCGAAATATTTTTGTCAGCCAAACGCCCTTTTTACCAAAGTACGCAAATTATGTCGCTTGATATGGTTAATCGGAGCAGATATTATGAATTTGCAAATGGACATTTTCAAAAAAACGGATTTGCATTAAGCAAAGAGTGTTTTGAATATATTTACGCCAAATTTGAAGGGCATACCTGGTATGTGCAAGCCGTTCTTAACAGGCTGTACGAATATCGGAAAAATATAGATGAACTCAGCATCGTTTATGATGCCGTGCAGGAATTGCTTGAAGAAAACACATACAGTTATCAGGAATTGCTCAATGCTTATTCTGCAATTCAAGTTAATCTGTTAAAGGCAATAGCAAAAGAGAAAGTTGTGCCGCAAATAAATGCGGGCGATTTTATTTTCAAATATAGTTTAAAAAATGCAAGCAGCATCAGCCGCTCATCAAAAAAATTGCTTGACAATGAACTGATTTACAAGTCAGAAAAAGGGTATATCGTTTATGACAGATTTTTCTCACTTTGGTTATTTTCTTTATAATTATTATATTATAATTTTAACTAATGCAAACAATAATTCTCAATAAACCCGCGCACGAGTGTTTTAGCGACTTGGCAAAAACTGTCGGCAAAATTGACGGCAACGATACCGTTTGTTTTGGTGTGCAAGATTGGAATACGGAAGAAATTCAGCAGGTTTTGTCTGAAATTTCAGGTAAAAAAATCTGTTATCAGTTGGAAGTGTTAGACGGAAAAACATACTATTCCAACAGCGATTATGTATATAAACTAAAAATGTTTGATGAAGTTTGGGACTATTCGCTGCATAATTTTGACTTTTTGGAGCAAAACGGCATAAAACCAATTTATAAACAGGTTGCGCCTTCTGAAAGTTTTAAAGAAGATGAATTAGAAAAAGAAATAGACGTGCTGCATTTTGGTTTTTTAAATAAACATCGAATTGAATATCTGAATTTTGCATTGGAAAACGATATTGAAATTTTTGATATTACAACCGAATTTAAGCGCGATGTTTGGAGTACAGAAATACACGAATTAATACGAAAAAGCCGTATTGTGCTTGGGTTGCACTCATTCCCTGAAACGCCGATACAGGAGGCTGTGCGCTATCAATACCCTTTGAGCAACAATATAAAGGTGTTGGCTGAAAAAAGTTTAAGCAATCCTCTGAATTTGCCAGAATTTTCTTCAAAAAAAGAAATGGCGGAAAAATTGAAAGAATTATTGGGACAAAACAAAGAACAGAGGACAAAGAACAATGATAATTCAGTTTTATTTTCTGTTATTATGCCTGTATATAATGCAGAGCAATTTTTGGAACGTTCAATTTCGTCTGTGCTGCGGCAAACTTGCAAAAATTGGGAATTGCTGTGTGTTGATGACGGCTCAACGGATAATTCATATAAAAAACTTTTGAAATTGGCTGACAATGAGCCGCGCATAAAAGTTTTTCAACAGGAAAATTCGGGACCTGCGCAGGCACGCGCATTGGCAATTTCAAAAGCGGCAGGCAATTACATTATTCATCTCGATGCTGACGATTGGTACAGCGATGATTTATTGGAAAAAGCCGCCAAAACCATTGAAAAAACAGACGCAGACGTAATTATGCCGAATCTAATTCAGCAAAAAACTAACGGAAAAATTTGGGACTATTTTTTGAATGGAAATCTTGTTGCAAATACAATACTAAGCGGACAGGAAGCATTTTTTCGCTCACTAATTTGGAATGGAATACACGGAATTTATTGTTACAAAGCCGCTTACGCAAAAATATTTTGTGATGCCGAAAATCTGCAAAACAAATTCAATGCAGACGATTATATTACGCGGCGTTTGTTTTTGAATGTTAAAACCGTTGCGCTTTGTGCAGGAAAATACTTTTATTTTCTTAATAATGAGAGTATTACAAAACAGCATTCGGCAAAAATTTACGGATATCTACAAACTAATCAAAAATTGGCTGAATTGGCTCAAAATTACAATCAAAACCCGAGCGTTATCGCTTTTATCAATATTAATTCTTTGCGTGAAATGATTGATTTACAGTTGATTTATTTTAAAAACCGCAAAACATTAACTGCCGCCGAGCGAAAAAATGTAAATAAGGAATTTGCCAAATATCACAGTCTTTTGGAAAAGAAAGATTTGATATTTTTACTGAATAAAAAGGGAATTACACAAAAAATACAGATTTTTACACTGTTGAAAAATTATACTTTTTTCAAAATCACGCTGTTTTTTGTACATTTATCACAAAAAATCTCACAAAAATTATATAAAAAACTCTACAACAAATTTTACCCAAGTTTGAGTAAGGAGTTGTTAAATATGTTGGACAATGAATAAATTATACCCTATAAGGTATATATTAAAATATTTTTCTTAAATTATACCCGAAATGATATAAATTAAGAAAAAAGTATTACCTTTGCACCCGAAAAGGTATAATTTTAATTATTAGTATAAAATGAATTTATCTGAATTTGTAAAAAATAAACGTAAAGAATTTGAACTTACGCAAGTTGATTTATCTGAAAAATCTGGCGTAGGCTTGCGTTTTGTGCGGGAACTCGAACAGGGAAAA
>JAISKN010000066.1 GCA_031260925.1 Prevotellaceae bacterium
TTATCCGCATTTGTTACCAAATTATTTATCTGAGAAAAAAAGTGATTTGCGAATTCGACTTAATGATTTTGGAGCAATACCCAAATAATTTGCTATATGGTATAGCGGAATTAACTGAATTACGTTTGGATTGGTCTGCAAAAGTTTCAAGTATCTATCGGTAGATGATAGCGTTTGCAAGTCAATACTATGTTGAGCGAGTTTCACGTATGCTTGCTCTATTAAAATTCGGTAAAATCGTTCCAACAACACTATTTTTCCAGATAACTCTATTAAATCTTCTTGTTTAATTACCAGCAATTTAGATTGTTCAATAGCTTTTATATTAAAATGAGAAGGAGTGTTATTTAACCTGCTATGGTTATTTGTTACCCATTCCCCAGTGGAAGCAAAGTCGATGGTTTGCTCATCTCCATTGCTAAAAGTTTTATAATATATTAACAAACCGCTCTCGACAAATGCAATAGAGTTGCAAACAGAATTTTCCTTTAAGAAAAATTCGTTTTTATTTATAGTTATGATTTCAATTTTATTCTGTATCAAATCCCATTCATCTGTTGTAATGGGTATAACTGAAATTATGTTGCCCTTTATTTTGTCAAAATCGTTCATTCATTTATTTTTGGTATTTTTTTCATTTAAAACTATTTATTCGTTTTTTTCTACCGAGCGATACATTCCTACGGAATGAAAAAACAAAGTTAGTTGTTTTTCGCATTTATTAAAACCTAATTTACAACCTAATTTTTTTTAAACAGAACAACCTCAGTAGCCCAAATTTTCCATTTACCACAACATCATTACCTAATTTTCAACCTTATGAATGAGGTAATAGGTTGGTTTGTGTTTTACCTCTTTGCTACTGAGGTGTTTTTCTGAAAATTAGGTTTTTTATTAAAATCTTGGTTCAAAACAATTCTTAGTTCAAGACAATTTTTGACTGCAAAATTACAAAATATTTTCTGTTTCTAAATTTTTTGTACCTTTGCACTTTGAAAATCGTAAATCAAAATATTTTTTTATGTCAAAACAAAAAACTTTAAAAAACGAATTTACAATTTCGGGCAAAGGGCTGCACACGGGAGTTTCCACAACGCTTGTGGCAAAGCCTGCGCCAGACGACCACGGAATAGTTTTTTGCCGTGTAGATTTGGAAGATAAACCGCTAATTCCTGCGCTCGCTGAGTACGTTTCTTCGACCGCGCGCGGAACTGTGTTGAAAAATGGCGATGCCGTAATTAATACCGTAGAGCATTTATTATCAGCACTTTACGCTGCGGGAATTGACAACTGCCTTGTGGAAGTTAATTCGCCCGAAGTGCCGATTTTAGACGGAAGTGCAAAATATTTTGTGAAAAAAATTACTGAGGCGCAAATTATTGAGCAGGAAAACGAGAAAAATTATTTTACGATAACCGAAAAAATGGTTTTTCAGTCGGAGGACAAACGCTCGTCTATCACGCTTTTGCCTGACACCGAATTTTCCGTTCAGGCTCTTATCGGCTACGATTCGCCTGTGCTGAACAATCAATATGCGGAACTTGATTCGATGAGCGACTATGCCGAGCAGATTGCGCCCTGCCGTACTTTTGTCTTTGTGCGCGAACTTGAGCCGCTGCTCAAAGCCAATCTGATAAAGGGCGGCGACCTCGAAAATGCTATCGTGATTAATGATTCAAAAATTTCGCAGACCGAAATGCAACGCCTCGCCGATTTGCTGCAACAGCCTTGTCCGACCGAAAACGAAATTGGTTATCTCAACACAGATTTGCTTTTTGACAATGAGCCTGCGCGTCATAAATTGCTCGATTTAATCGGTGATTTCGCGCTTATCGGGCGACCGCTCAAGGGCAGAATTATCGCAAAACACCCAGGACACAAAGTCAATACCGCCTTCGCGCTGCAACTTCGCAGGGAGATAAAAAAGCGGGACGTTTTTGTGCCTGCGGTCAATCTCAACGCGCCGCCTGTGATGGATATTAACCGCATTAAGCAACTTTTGCCGCACCGTTACCCTTTCCTTTTGGTTGATAAAGTGATGGAAATCGGCGAAAATTACATCGTGGCAATCAAAAATGTAACTTACAACGAAATGCACTTCATCGGGCATTTCCCTGACGAGCCTGTAATGCCGGGCGTGCTGCAAGTGGAGGCGATGGCGCAGGCAATCGGACTTTTCGTGTTAAATCAAATGGAAAATCCGAGCGAATATTCTACTTATTTTATGAAAATTGATAATGTAAAATTTCGCCAAAAAGTAGTTCCGGGCGACATTATGATAATGCGTGTCGGCTTGCTGACACCGATAAAACGCGGCATAGCAATGGTAAAAGGCTACGTTTTTGTCAATGGCAACATCGCTACCGAAGCCGAAATGATGGCGCAGATTGTGAAAAACAAGTAAATTTACGATTTTTGATTTACGATTTACGATTGAAAAAAACGTAAATCAAAAATTAGAAATTTAACTTGTTGGGAAATAAAACAAATGATTGTCTGAACTTTGATTTTAATATGATTTTTTTGATTAATATGATTTTTTCTTAATCATAAAAATCACATTAATCATTTTTAAAATCAAAGTTCAGACAAAATCGTAAATCAAAAATCGTAAATCGTAAATCAAATTGTCTAAGAATAAACTAAAAAAGTTCGCCGAAATGGCGCAAATGGCTAATGTTTTTGAATTTCCTTTTGAAAGAATTTTGAAGGGAGAGAGTTTTGATTTAAAAGGGCTTTGGCGGGAAAAAATTTTCAACAATCAAAACTCGATAATTCTTGAACTTGGCTGCGGCAGAGGCGAATATACGGTGGAACTTGCAAAAATTTTCCCCGAAAATAATTATATCGGCATCGACATAAAAGGTGCGCGAATGTGGAGCGGCGCAACGCAGGCAAACGCTCTCGGACTGAAAAATGTTGCCTTTGTCCGCACTGATATTCAGAACCTTAACGCCTTTTTTGGTAAAAATGAAGTTGATGAAATTTGGCTCACGTTCCCCGACCCGCAAATGAAAAAACAGCGCAAAAGGCTCACTTCGACAATTTTCCTGCAATATTACCGTAACGTGCTGAAAGACAACGGAATAATGCACTTAAAAACCGACAGCAATTTTCTTTTTACCTATACAAATGCTTTGGTTGAGAAAAATTCGCTGCCTATTATTGCCAAAATTGACGATATTTATGCAGGTGTAGGGGCAGGGTATGCCCTGCCCCTGCCCCTACAAATTAAAACCTATTACGAAAGTCAATGGCTTGCGCGAAATATCACAATAAAATACATTGAATTTCTTTTGCCGCAAAAACAGCAACTTCAAGGGCCAGAAATTGAGATTGAATTTGACGAATATCGAAGTTACGGACGGCAAAAACGCTCTGAAATTATGAAAAGTTTTTAGAAAAAATGCAAATATCAAATATTTTTTTATTATCTTTGCATAATTAATTTTTAATTAATGGAATATTATATAATAATCTAACTATCAAATATTTAGATTATGTCTTACAATCAACTTTTTGACAATTTGCAATCTGACTTTAAAGACGATTTAAAGTTAGCCCCGTTTTTTGTTACCAAAAAATTTGAAGAAAAATTAAAAATTACAGCCTACCACTACCAAAATTCGATAAATACCTCTTTTTATTTTATTGCTGCCATCTTATCTACAGAAAGGATACAGGAATTAAGAAAATATATTTGGAATAAAAACAATGCAGATATAATTCTTATTCAAACAAAGAAAAATGAGTGGCGATTTTTATATGGGAAATGTAACCCTAATAAAATAAGTTTAAAAGAATGTGAAATTGATAAATTTTCCATTTCAGAATTGGAAGAAGAGAAATTTGAAAGAATAAAGCGTTCTAAATTTGATAGCGGTGCTTTTTGGTTGAGATATGCTGATTTTATTGATAGGGCAAAAAATTACAAGAAAATTGATAAAGATTTAGTAGAAACGCTTGAAACATTAAAAAATCAAATAAATGATAAATGGAAAACAGTAATTCTTGACGAAAAGGAACGAAGTAAAAATGTTCAAGCATTGATAGATAGAACATTGTATATCAAATATTTAGAAGACAATCACATTATCAATTCTGATTTTTATTATCATTACTTTAAAGATGAAAAATTGAATTATGAAAAAATATTGAGAAGTTATTCGTGTGAAAATATTAATTTGTTATTTGAAAAAATTCATACAATTTTTAACAATCAATTATTTGAAAAACCTAAAATAGATGACAATTATTTAACGCTTGACATCTGTGATTTAATAGCAACATCTTTTCGTGCAGACTTAAAGGAAAAACAGTTGCGGTTATTTGATTTTCAATTTGAAGTTCTGCCAATAGATTTTATTAGTTATATTTATGAAGTTTTTTTAACCAAAGAACAAAAATCAAATGGTATATACTATACGCCTAAAAGATTAGCGCAACTGATTATAGATAATGTAATTAACGAAGACACAATCGGCTCAATTTTAGACCCGTCGTGCGGTTCGGGAATGTTCTTAATCGTTGGGTTTCAGCGGCTTTTAGAAATAGCACAAAAGGAAGGCAAAGAGCCACAAGATAATATCTCAAAAATAAAATTTAGAACAGAATTATTATCAAAAAATATTTTTGGTATTGAAAAACAGCCGACAGCACAAAGATTGACTTTGTTCTCGCTTTCATTGCAGATTTTCAATGGTATTCCCCCTGACGAAATAAGAAAATACATTGCTAATAAATTAAATAATGACGAGGAATTTAATTTATTTTCTGAATTTGATTTTTATAAAAATATTATTTGCCAAAACACATTAGATGTTGAAAATAAGCCGTTTAACGATAAGAAATTTAAATATATAGTAGGCAATCCGCCATTTTTTGAAATCTCGTCTGAAGATGCAGAACTAACGGTTGAATGCGATTTTTTAAATCATTATGAAATAGCTTTAAGCGACAATAATACAGAATTACAATTCTGTAGAAGAAATCTGTCACAGAAAACTAATAACCTTAATGTAGATAAATTTAATAAAGACAAAGAATTAAACTTATTTTCTGAATTTAATTCTTGTCAAAATAAGTTAGAAGATGAAAGTCAATTATTAAACTTTACAATAAAAGCAAAAGATATTGTTGGAAATAGTCAAATTTCACAATGTTTTTTTCTAAAAATAAAAGAATGGAGTAATTCAAATACAAGATTTGGATTTGTTTCAAACAGTTCTAATTTCTATAACGATAATTCTGATATGTTTCAGAAGTATTTTTACACAAATTATAATATTGAAAAAATATATGAACTCTCAAGAGTAAAGAAAATTTTGTTTGAAAATGCAGGCGAAAGCGTTGTTTCTTTGATTTTTACAAATGATATTCAACAAGATAATCAAATTAAATATTATCCTGTTGATAGTGGGTTGCTTTCTCAAAAACCGTTTGAATTGCTCGTTATTCAAGAAGATAGTGTCATAATTTTTCTGCAATCAAAACTTGCAAACAATAAAATTAGGTTAAGAGATTATTTAGTAGCAAGCGAATATGATTTGGACATAATAAATAGTATAACCAAAAAATATGATAAATTAGAGAACTTCTTAACTTCTTGTATGGTAGGAATAGGAATTATTCGTAAAGATGTAATAAAAAAGTATAACGAGCAAAGTATAACTATTTTACAAGATAAAGATGATTATAAAAAAATGAAATCTAATTTCATTCAACATTTCTTTTCTGCCATAAATTCCGACGAATTTTCAATTCCTTATGTGGAATATAATGACATTGTTTCGCCATATGTTTGTTATCCAAAACAATATTTAAGAGAACAAGATATTATTAACGAGAAATTTAGAAGAAATAAAAATATTACATTTTTTCAAGGAGAGAAAATTTTATGCAGAAGAATTATGAATATATCAGATGAAAAAGCGCAAATTTTTTCTCTAATAAATAATCAAACTCTTGTTGGAACAGACCAAGTTTATTTTTTACGACTAAATAATCAATCTTTATATTATCTAATAAATGCTATTCTCAATTCTTTGGTTGTATGTTACATTATAAATGTAAAATTTGTAGATAGATTTGGACAATCTTGGACAAGATTAAATAAAAACTTTTTGTACGCTATTCCCATTCCAAAAGAATTAGACGAAGATTTAGTAGCCGAAATTTCCGAAATAAGCAAGGAACTTACAGAAGGAAAATACGAATATTCAGAAAAAAAAATAGAGTTGAATGAGTTAATTTTTGATTTGTACGATTTGTCTTACACCGAAAGGCAACGAATTAAAGATTATTTTTTGCCTAAACGAGAAATTAATCGTTGTAAAACAGACCCTATAATTGATAATTATAAAAAAACTCTGACTAAATTGCTAAATTTTTATTTGAAAAATCCGATTACTGAAAATGATATTGAATTTTCCAATGATAATTTTAATTTATTAGTAGCAACAGTGCCACTTAAAGGTGCTGACCCGAATAACCCAACGGCTAATAAAGTCCAAAAATTCACCATAGATGAGGTCATTGCTCAAAATCCTAATGCAAAAATTTTAACAGGACAAGAAAAAGTTTTCACAAAAGATTGTGTTTATATCATTAAATCAAACAACAGCCAAAATTGGACTGCAACCAAAGCATTTGAGGATAGAGAAGAAATTTTGAAACGCTTAAATTCTAATTGACAATGGGTAATAGAGATTATACTGTCATAAAAAACGAAAAACCAACAATTCCATTCTCAGATAGTAGAAGTGTTTTAAAAACAATGGACGATGGATTTTGGAAATGGTGGATTTTTCATTTTTTACTTTTGTTTTATGAAAGATTTGATAGGGTAGAATTGAAACTAAAATTAGAAAAAACATCAAGAGTAGAAAAAACGATAGCAGATTTTATAAACAACTATCTTAAAAAGAATGAAGATTTTGATTGGAATTGTGGATTTAAGATTAACAGAGAACCATTAACAGAAGGAAATATTGAAGGTTATTATGATATTAAAATTGAACATAGTTGTTGGAATAAAATGTTTTGTTTTGAATGTAAAAACATAGATGACAAACCAAAATCAAGATTAATAAGTGAATATGTTAATAATGGCGTTTATCGTTATTTTAATGGTAAATATGCTCAAAACCAAGATTTTGGCGGAATGATTGGCTTTGTATTGCAGGGCGATACACAACCCATAAAAGATAAAATAATCAAAAAGTTAGAAAATAAATTTGACATTTCTCCCGAAGGTGATTTAAAAAACATTGTATATAATTCCATTGAAGATAACGAATTTACTTTTAATTCGACACATCAGAGAAAAGGGGAATGTTTTACATTACATCATTTATTGTTTGATATAAGATAAAAAAACAAATTATTATAATAATGAAATTAAACATCAAAAATCCTCTCGTTTTTTTCGATTTGGAAACAACGGGTATGAGCATTGCAAGCGATAGAATTGTGGAACTCACCTACTTAAAAATTGAGCCGAACGGCACAGAAACAGCCAAAACTATCAGGATAAACCCGCAAATGCCGATACCTGACGATGCCTCGCAAATACACAATATCTACGACAGAGATGTGAAAGATTGCCCGACTTTCGCTGAAATTGCCAAAAGTCTTGCCAAAGAAATAACGGGCTGTGATTTGGCGGGCTACAATTCAAACCGCTTTGATATTCCGCTGCTTGCCGAAGAATTTTTGCGCGCAGACGTTGATATTGACCTCAA
>JAISKN010000083.1 GCA_031260925.1 Prevotellaceae bacterium
CCGCCGTTGGCATCGAAACAGGCAGCATAAAGGATAGCATCTTCTGTACCGAAAAATTTGGAGATTTCGGTTTCAAGTTCCTTGTGCAAATCCTGCGTGCCGCAAATAAACCGCACTGACGACATTCCGTAACCGCGAGAGTCCATTGCATTTTTTGCAGCAGCAATCAAACGCGGGTGATTGCTCAAGCCAAGATAATTATTTGCGCAAAAATTCAGCACATCTGCGCCTTTTACCTGAATATCAGAACTTTGCGGCGAGGTAATTTCCCGCTCATTTTTCCAAAGTCCTGCATTTTTTATTTCTGAAAGTTCTTCTTCAAGAAAATTTTTAAAGTTTTTATACATTTTTAAATAGAGTATAGAGTATAGTTATTAGAGTTTAGATATTAATTATTAATTATTAATTATTATTTTTTAATTCTTATTTTTTTAGTTCTTAGTTTTTAGTTCTTAGTTTTTAGTTCTTAGTTTTTAGTTCTTAGTTTTTAGTTCAATTTAGTATTTCCAGCAATAGCCAAAAGTCAGCCCGAAAGTATAATAGCCGTCAAGCCATTGCGAGCCTGCACCTTTCATAAGTGTGCCGTCGTGCATAAAAGGGTATGCGTCAAGGCTGTGGTCGATATTGTCCATAAGCGCGAAACGGTAGCCGAGTTCCAAACCAAGTTGCAGGTTATCCGTCAAGTTGAATTTTACTCCTGCTCCGAGTGGAATCATTGGCATTACAGTATTCACTTTACGGTTATAATCTACGCCTGCAAGTGTATAATCAAAATCAATTTTTCCGAAATTGCAGCCCGCGCCGATGTAAATATAGACACCGCCCCAGTCGCGATGGACAGTCCAAGGATAAAATTCAAACAGCAGGTCTGGCTCAATATTGAAAGATTTGAAAGCGTATAAATTGCGCTCGCCAGACAGTTTATCCACAATTATATTCGGGCGAATTGTCAGGTAGTCCATTACGCTGAATGAAAAACTAAACTGCCCGTAATACTGCATCTGTTTCGGCGCGTATTTTGAAAAAAGGCTCTCTTTTTCAATGTCGCCGAAATAATAATTTGCACCGCCGCCAAGCGTAATGGCAAATATTTTTGAGTAATCGTATAAGCCGCCGCCGCCGCTGCGCCATTTTCCTTGTGCATTAACATTTGCGGTTAAAAAACAAAACATTCCGCAAAGAACAAAAATTTTTATTGTTAAGTTTTTCATAATAAAATATTGTTAGTCAATAATTGGCAAAATTAATCAATAATAGTAAATAAAAAATATTGTTATCAACAAAGTTTTTAACAATTTGTATTTTTTTGATAAATAAAATTGTGGCAAAAAAATATTTTGTAATTTTCAAAGAAATGGCTAACTTTGCACAAAGTTTTTAAATTTCAAACCATAAAAAATGAAATATATCGGAGCGCACATCAGCGCAAGCGGCGGAATAGAAAATGCGCCTTTGAATGCGCATAAAATCGGGGCTACGGCTTTTGCTTTTTTTACAAAAAATCAGCGGCAGTGGGTTGTGCCGCCGTTGAGCGAAAATTCCGTTGCAAAATTCAAGGAACATTGTCAGACATTGGGCTACACAACAAAGCAGATTTTGCCGCACGACAGTTATTTAATAAATCTCGGCTCGCCTGATAAAGACGGCTTGCAGAAATCGCGCGAGGCTTTTATTGACGAGATGCAGCGTTGCGAAATTCTTGGGCTTGACAGGCTGAACTTTCACCCTGGCGCGCACCTTAACCAAATCTCTGAAAATGAGTGCTTTAAAAAAATTGCGGAGTCAATAAATATTGCTCTGCAAAAAACTTCCAACGTGTGTGCCGTCATTGAAAATACCGCAGGGCAAGGCTCAAATGTCGGCTACCGTTTTGAGCATTTGGCGGAAATAATCGCGCAGGTTGATGACAAAAACCGCGTTGGCGTTTGCATTGACACCTGCCACGCTTTTACAGGCGGCTACGAACTGACGACAAAGGAGAGTTTCGACAAAACCTTTGCCGATTTTGATAAAATTGTGGGCTTTAAATTTTTGCGCGGAATGCACCTCAACGACTCAAAAAAAGCACTTGCCTCGCGTGTCGACAGGCACGAAACGCTCGGCAATGGCTATATCGGCGAAAATCTTTTCCGCTGGATTATGCAGGACAGCCGTTTTGACGAGATGCCGCTTATACTCGAAACGCCAGACGAAAACCTGTGGGCAACAGAAATTCAAAGACTGAAAGGATTTATTTGAGTTTAGGCACGCAGATAACGCTGATTATACGGATTTACGCTGATTTTATGAAACACACACTCTAATAACTATACTCTAAACTCTAATAACTACACTCTAAACTCTAATAACTACACTCTAAATGAAATGAAAATCATTATTTTCGGAAACTGTAAAGACGCTTTTGTTGAAAAAATCATAAATATTTTGGCAAAAAATAATGTTGAAGTTGTTTCTCAACTTGACGACAAAGAAATTTCTGCCGATATGGCGATTTCACTCGGCGGAGACGGCACTTTTCTTAATACGGCATCGAAAATCGGCAACAAAAATATTCCGATTTTGGGCATAAATGCAGGACGTTTGGGCTTTTTGGCTGACGTGTCTAAAAACGAAATCGAAACCGTTTTGCAAGATATTTTAGATAAAAAGTATCGAATAGAAGAGCGAACTGTGCTGCAACTTTCGTTGTCAGGCACGGGCGGCAAACCCGCGCCTGCAATTCCCGTTTCGCCGTTTGCCCTCAACGAAATCGCCGTGCTGAAACTTGACACTTCGGCAATGCTAAATATTTCGGCTTGGGTAAATAATGAATTTATAAACACCTATAAATCAGACGGCTTGCTGGTTGCCACGCCCACAGGCTCAACTGCATACGCACTGAGTGTCGGCGGCGCAATTCTTGCACCGAACTCGCAAAATTTCATCGTTTTGCCTGTCGCCTCGCACTCGCTCACGGTGCGCCCTCTTGTTATCAGCGACAGTTGCGAAATTGCCCTAAAAATCGCCTCGCGTACAGGCTATTGCCAAATTGCGATAGACGGCAGGTCGTTTCAGATTTCGGACAAAACCGAGATTTTAATCAAAAAAGCCGACTACACTATCAAAAGCATTCAGCCCGAAAGCCATTCGTTTTTCAATACTTTGAGAAATAAACTGATGTGGGGCGCAGACGCGAGAACGGATTAAAAATGATGAATGATGAATGGTGGAAAGACAAAACCGTAACACATTATTAAAATGTGTTACGGTTTTTTGGCTGAAAGCCATATAGATTTTTGCCCAATACAACGCACTGGGTAATGTTTTTACACCTCACCCCCGACCCCTCTCCAAATGGAGAGGGGTGTGTCCCATTTGCAGATTATTCCCTAATTTTGTTGTTTTGGGCTGCCCTGCTCCCCCTCTCCTGTTGGAGAGGGGGCTGGGGGGTGAGGAGTTCTTTGCTTTTTGTCAGAATCAGGATTATCAAGATAAAACAAAATCCTGTAAATCTTTTTAATCGTCTGAACTTTGATTTTCGTATGATTTTATTGATTAATATGACAAAACCAAAATCATAAAAATCATTCTAATCATTTTAAAATCACAGTTCAGACAATAGACAATTATTCTTTTACCAATTTCCCAATATTATTCCCTACTCGCACCAGATAAACCCCGCTCGGCAAGCCCGAAACGTTGATTGTTTGCCAGCCGTTGTGTAGGGGCAGGGCGCGCCCTACGATGCGCCCTGATAAATCCGTTATTATTACCGTTTCGTTGGCGTTGATGCCGTCTATTGTTACGATGTCAGTTGCAGGATTGGGGTAGATATTCAACTCAATAGTTTTAATATCATTTATGCCTGCTGTTATACATTGTCCGTAATTCAATGTACTCCAAAATTCCGCTGCTTGATAATCTTCTTCGCTTTCGCAAGGCACATAAAACATAGTATTATTGCCGATATAAGAAAAAGTATCATCATAAATAGTTGGCGGTGTTGTTGCCTTGCAGGTTACAGATGTTAAACCTCTGCAATAAAAAAAAGCATGACTTCCAATATACGTAACAGAATTAGAAATTGTTACAGAAGTTAAGCCAATACAATTATAAAAAACATCAGATTCAATTGATGTGATAGAATTAGGTATAGTTACAGATATTAATCCTTGACAAGAACCAAAAGCCATTTCTCCAATAGATGTAACAGAAGTAGGAATTATTATAGATGTTAAACCAGCGCAACTATTAAAAGCATTATTCCCAATAGAAGTAACAAAATTGGGAATTGTTACAGATGTTAAACCAATGCAACCATCAAAAGCATTATTTCCAATTGATATAACAGAATTAGGAATAGTTACTTGTCCAACTTTTCCAGCAGGGCAACAAACTAATACGTCTTGCAATTTTGTATAAAGAATTCCGTCAATAGAACTGTAATTGAGATTATTAACATCAACATTTATTGAAGTTAAACCCCAGCACCCTCCAAAAGCAGTGCTTTCAATTGATGTAACAGAATTAGGGATAGTTACAGATGTTAAATAGCACCATCCAAAAGCATAATCCCCTATTGATGTAACAAAATTAGGAATTTCTATCGTTGTTAAAATCGTGCAATTTGCAAAACTGCCATCGCCAATTAATGTAACAGAATTAGGAATAGTTACAGATGTTAAGCCACTGCAACCATAGAAATTATAGTTTCCAATTGATGTAACGCCATCTTCAATTACAACAGTTGTTATTTGCGAAAGATACTGATACCAAGACACAGAATTACGATTATAATAAAAATAATTCCACATATCTCCCGTACCGCTAATTGTTAGTGTTCCATCACTTAAATTCCAAGTGAGATTGTCGCCGCAAGTGCCGCTTTGGGCGTTTGCGTTAAACATTGCTGCAAAAATAGCAGCCATTAAAAGAAAGGTAAATTTTTTCATAGTAATATATTTTTTTATTTTGATATTTCCTTTTTTAATAATCCGTAAATTTCTTACTCTATAATAATTTCAACACTCCATAAAATATCATTTTCACAACATTGGAGATAAAATAATTTTTCATCAAATGGGACATTTGTACTGTCAAATTGTTCTTCAAAGATTACTACTATTTTGTTTTCTTTGTAATTTTTTACAATTTGATAACGTTTATCACAATCAAGTGAATCACCAATAAAAGATTCTGTCCAATTAACAAATTTATTTCCATCTGTTTCATATTCAGAATTATGTTTAATAATGAAATTTATCTTATCTCTTGCCTTTTCCAACATTTTTTTACTCATAATATTTTAGATTTTTTGAAAGTACAAAGGTAAAAATTTATTTTATATTTTACAACAACTCACTCCCAAAAGTCTCGCCTCTTTTTTGCCAAGCACAAAAGCCGAAACAACTATTGTGCTTGCTCCTGCAATGATAAGCAGAAATGGCAGCCCTATGCTTTTTTCAAGGTAGCCCGAAATAACGAGCGCAATCAGTGCGGGCATCATTGATAACGAGTCGTAAATTGAAAATGCTCTGCCGAGTTTTTCGGGGGCAATGTTCGTTTGAAAAATTACCGTGAATGCGCTGCTCCAAAAGGCAACGGCAATGCCGCTAACACCTGTGAGAACAGCAAAAACGACAAACATATTTTGCTTTAAAAGCCCTGAAAAAAAGAATGTTATGCCGACAATGAAACACGAAAAGGCAATCATTTTTACGCGGTTGGCGTTGTTGAAAAGTTTGAGCGACAGCGCAGCCCCGCCGAGCAGCATTCCAACGCCCCACGCAATTTCTACAATGCCCATCTCATATTCTGCCTTGCCGAAATATTTGGTGGTAATCAGCGGAAAAAGCGCGGAAATCGGTATTATGAAAAACATTGCCGCCATTTCGCAAATAAAAAGCCAGCGCACGCCTTTGTTTTGGAAAATTGCCCCAAATCCGATTTTTATCTGTTCAAAAATAGTTTCCGCAGGTGCATTTAGCGCAATATCATTACGTTGCGGGTTGGGTATTTTTACAAAAAATAATGAATTGCAGGCAGCAGCCGCACCGAAAATATCAAACGAAAGCACTATTGCCATTGGTAAAACAGTGATTAAAAATGCCGCTAATATCGGCGATGCAATGCTGCTGACCGAATGAATAATTTGATTTACGCCCGAAACTCTCATCAACTCGCTTTCGGGTGCGAGCAACGGCACGCTTGCCTGCATTGCAGGCGTGTGAAACGCGCTGCCGACTGAGCGGCACGCCAATAAAATATAAATTTGCCAGATTTCAATTTTTCCAAAATAAAACATAAAGCAAAGCACCGCTGTGCAGATTGCGATAAAAGAGTCAGAAAAAATCATCGTCAGTTTTCTGTTCCATCTATCAACGTATGCGCCTGAAAATAAGCCGATTACCAACTGCGGAAGAAGCCCTGCCAAAAACGAATATGCCATTACGGCAGCCGAGCCTGTTTTCAGGCTCAAATAAAAAATCACGGCGTAACCTGCCGTATTGCTCGAAATGGAGGACAAAAATTGCCCTGTCCAAATAATCGAAAAAGTTTTTTTCCAAGTCATTTTTTACTCTGAAAGTTAGCCTGCAAAGTTAATACTATTTTTTCAAAATTAATTAGCCGCTAATGCACGGTAAAAAATTTTTTTGAGGTGCTATTAGTTTTAAAAAATTATTAAGATAATAGAAAAACAATTAAATAAACAGAATAAAATGAAGAAACTTGTCATTCCCGCGCAGGCGGGAATCCCATTTGTACAATGAAGTAAGGAGATTCCCGCCTGCGCGGGAATGACACCTGTTTTTTTTGTTACTACCAAAATTTATTTTATCAAAAAAATTAATTAGCCTAATGCACTAATAAAAAATAAGATATGAATTTCAATTAATTACATTCAAAAAAAAAATAAAAAAAAAGTTTCAAAAAAGTTTGGAATAATAAATAATTTATTTATAAATTTGTTTTATACTTTTGTTTTTGCATAAAAAACACTAAAATATTTTGTTTTTCAATGATAAAATATTGGTTATCAGTTATTTATGCAAAAATATTTTTATGAATAAAAAGGAATTTTATTAACAAGTTTTTAAGTTTTGTATGGGAAAAAAGTCGGTTTTAACCGAAGAATTAAAAAAAAGATTTGGCTTTGACACGTTTAAAGGCAATCAGGAGGCAATTATTAATAATGTGCTTAACGGCAACGATACTTTTGTGTTGATGCCAACAGGCGGCGGCAAGTCGCTTTGTTACCAGTTGCCAGCAATGCTGATGGAAGGCACGGCGATTGTGATTTCGCCGCTGATTGCGTTGATGAAAAATCAGGTTGATGCTATCCGCACGCTCAGCAGCGAAGATGGAGTTGCGCTTTTTCTTAATTCCTCGCTTTCAAAACCTCAAATTGAGGCAGTGAAAGAAAGTATTATGAGCGGCAAAACGAAAATGCTTTACGTTGCGCCCGAATCTCTTAACAAAGTTGAGAACGTAGAATTTTTAAAAAACATAAAAATCTCGTTTTACGCTGTTGATGAGGCGCACTGTATTTCGGAATGGGGACACGATTTTCGCCCTGAATACCGCCGCATTCGCCCTATTATCAACAAAATAGGCGATGCGCCAGTTATTGCACTCACCGCTACGGCAACGCCGAAAGTGCAGCACGATATTCAAAAAACGCTCGAAATGACGAACGCCACAGTGTTCAAGTCATCTTTTAACCGCGCAAATCTTTATTACGAAATTCGCCAAAAAAACACCAGCGACATTGATAAGGAAATTATTAAATTTATCAAAACGCAAGGCGGAAAATCTGGAATTATTTATTGTTTGAGCAGAAAAAAAGTTACCGAACTTTCTGAAAGCCTCAATCTCAACGGAATTGCTGCATTGCCGTACCACGCAGGAATGGAGGCAGCAGTGCGTAGCGAAAATCAGGACAGTTTTTTGATGGAAAAAGTCAATGTGATTGTTGCCACAATCGCTTTTGGAATGGGCATCGACAAGCCAGACGTGCGCTATGTAATTCACTACGATATTCCGAAATCGCTCGAAGGTTACTATCAGGAAACAGGTCGTTCTGGGCGAGACGGCGGAGAGGGACAGTGTATCGCTTTTTACAGCAGAAAAGATTTGCAGAAACTTGAAAAATTTATGCAGGGCAAACCAATTTCTGAGCAGGAAATAGGCAAACAACTTTTGCTCGAAACAGCAGCATACGCCGAAAGTTCCATTTGCCGCCGAAAATTGCTTTTGCATTATTTTGGCGAAGAATACAACGAAGATAATTGCGGCAACTGCGATAACTGCCTGCACCCGAAAATTTTGATTGACGCGCGTGATTTGCTTTGCGCAGTGCTTGAAACAATAGAACTTGTCGGCGAAAAATTTAAGGCGGAAGTCATTATCGACATTCTCACAGGAAAGTTGAATGTTGAATCAGACGCATACAATTTTGAAGACCTTGAACTGTGGAACTCTGTCAAAGATGAGGAAGTTGATTTGCTCAGCCCTGCAATCCGTCAAGCATTGATTAGCGGTTATATTATCAAAGATATTGAAAATTACGGTGTTTTGAAAATTACCAAAGAGGGTAAAAAATTCCTTAAAGAGCCGCAAAAATTTGAAGTCAGCAAAGATATTGTTTTCAGCGATGACGTAGGCGAAGTTGCGCCGCGAGTTGGCTCAAGCGCAGCCGACCCCGAACTTTTTTCCATTCTTAAAGATTTGAGAAAAAAATATTCCAAAAAACTCGGATTTCCGCCATTTGCCATTTTTCAAGACCCGTCTTTGGAAGCGATGAGTACCACATACCCGATTACCATTGATGAACTGCAAAATATACCGGGCGTAGGCGAAGGTAGAGCAAAGAAATTTGGACAGGAATTTGTTGATGTAATTGCGCGCTATGTAGATGAAAATGATATTGTCCGCCCAGAAGATTTGCGCATAAAAACTGTTGCCAACAAGTCAAAATTAAAGGTGGAAATCATTATGGCGATTGACCGCAAAGTTGCCCTTGACGAACTTGCGATTTCGCGCGGACTTGAACTTGGAGAACTGCTTGACGAGGTTGATTCGATAGTTTTTTCAGGAACAAAACTCAATATTGACTATTTTCTGCACGAAGTAATGGACGATGAACGCATTGAAGAAGTTTTTGATTACTTTAAAAATGTTGCCGAATCTGACGACATTGACGATGCCATCGAATATCTCGGCGAAGACGAATACACCCGCGAAGAAGTGAGATTAGTAAGAATAAAATTTTTGCTGGAAGTGGGGAATTAGTGGTTAGTGGTTTATGGTTAGTGGTTAATTTGTTATCAAAAGTCTTTTAGCACGCAGATAACGCTGATTTAATAGATAAACGCAGATAATTAAAATGTTGATTATCTGCGTTTTATCTAATTTATTGTTACTAAAAATCTGCGTAAATCCGTACAATCTGTGTCATCTGCGTGCTTTTTGGATTTTTGAATCAAAATTTTGATTTCCGTTAGCGTACCGTCAATAATTTCTGCGCTGCAATAAACGGCGAAATCTGATTATTATCAAGTTTTTGCTCGTATTCTGCAAGCAGTTTTTCAATTTTGGGGTTGCGGTAAAAGTTGTTTTTCAAATGTTCGTTAATGGTTTCGTAGAGCCAGTATTTTGATTGTCTGGCTCGTTTTTGCAAAAAATAACCGTTTTTTTGCGTAAAATCGCGATAATCTTCTACCATTTTCCACACTTTATCAATATCAATATTCTCTTTTGCAGAGCAGGTTTGCACCTGTACTGTCCAATTAGAAGGCGGCATCGGAAAAAGGTGCAGAGCATTTTTGAAGTTGCTTTTAGCCACTTGGGCGCGCTCAGTATTGTTTCCATCACATTTGTTGATAGCGATGCCGTCAGCCATTTCCATAATTCCGCGCTTGATGCCTTGCAATTCGTCTCCTGTGCCTGCAAGTTGCAGCAGCAGAAAAAAATCAACCATAGAATGTACTGAGGTTTCAGACTGCCCTACTCCGACCGTTTCCACAAAAATCACATCGAAACCTGCTGCCTCGCAAAGAATTATCGTTTCGCGGGTTTTGCGGGCAACTCCGCCAAGCGACCCCGCCGAAGGACTTGGGCGCACAAACGCATTTTGCGCCACCGATAGCCGTTCCATTCGCGTTTTGTCGCCGAGAATGCTGCCTTTGGTGCGCTCGCTGCTCGGGTCAATAGCCAGCACGGCAAGTTTTTTGCCAGAATTAACAATGTCCATTCCGAGCGTGTCTATAAAAGTGCTTTTGCCCGCGCCCGGCACGCCTGTAATGCCCACACGCAACGATTTTCCCGCGTACGGCAAACATTTTTCAATAACTTCCTGCGCCTGTGCATAATGCACCTCGCTCGAACTTTCCACCAACGTAACGGCTTGCGACAATACCGCAATATTGCCTGCCAAAATGCCCTTCACATAATCGTCTGTGGAATAAATCGGGCGTTTTTTCGCTTTCGTAAAATAGGGGTTTAACACAGGAGGCTGTTTTTTTAATGCCTTTTGTATGTTAAGTCCCTCAAATTCAGGGTTTTCCTCGAAATGATGCACTTATTTAGAGTTTAGTTATTAGAGTTTAGAGTTTAGTAAAAAAAATACATTTTACATTCTACATTTTACATTCTACATTCTACATTTTTTTCATTCCGTTTGCCATTCAATCATCAGCGTGATAACAGAATTTACAGGGTCATTCGTGATAATTTTAACCTGTTTTCTGAACTGAAAGGCATCAAGTTTTGTTGCATCAACGGTAATATTCAAATCAATAGATTTGCCCGCTGCAACTTCGTTTTTGGCAGGTTTAACAGTCAGATAATCAGTGTCTATCTTGATTGTTCGTATCAAAAGCGGCGTTTTGCCGTTGTTTGTCAGTTGGATTTTTGAAGTCCGTTTTGTGCCGACTTTTATCGTTGTCAGATTAATATTTTTCGGGTTGATAACTGCAATCGGCGCATTTTTCAAGTCTTCATTTGAAATTTTGCTGAAATCTTCATTGATTTTCGCCTTAATAGAATAATTTTGGTCGGCAATTTTTCCATTAATTTTTATCTGAATATTTGCCGAAATATCGCCCCAAGACTTTGATTTATCGGAGTTTAACAGAAATTTTATCGTTGCTTTTGTTTTAGGCGCAATTTTCGGCGAATTGTCAAAATCTACCGTCAAAAAGTCGGGAATATTGCCAAAAACAAGCGAAATTTCCTTCTCTGAATTATTATAAACTTCGGCAGTTCTTTCCGCAGTTTCGCCTTTGATAATCGAGCCGAAATTCAAAATATGTTCCCGCATCAGCAAATCGCCGTTTTTAAACGGGTAAGTTTCCTGCACAGATTTTGGTCTTGGCGTAACTTCACCTGTAATATTCAGGCTTTCAGTTTTGGTTTCTGTGTCGTTGCCAATTTGCACGGTAATGTTTTTTGAGAAATTTCCCGAGCGACCTGTTGCATCGTAGGCAACCTTAATTTCGCCTGTGCCATTAGGCGCAATCGGCTCGCGGCTATAACTTGGAGTGGTGCAGCCGCACGAGGTTTTCACAGATTTTATGGCAACAACCTGATTTGACGTGTTGGTAAAAGTAAAAACCGTTACCGCTTTGCCGTTTTCTTCGCGTATTGTGCCAAAATCGTGTGTTCTTTCGTTGAAAACAACGGAAATTTTGTCCTGCGCAAAAAGCGAACACGACAAAATTAAAGTTAATGATATAAATAATGTGCGCATAATTTAATGAATTATGAATTATGAATTATGAATTAAAACTAATTACTAATTACTAAAAACTAATTACTTGTGTCTTTCGTCTAATTACTAATGATAAAAGACCACGATTATTTTTTGCGATATAATCGTGGTCTCCGTTATAAACCAATTTAAAAACTATTTAACCAACGCAGCCGTTGGTTGAGCCTCTGGTTTTGCATTTACCACGCCTTTAATATACAAGAGTTCTTGGAAAGTTTCCGAACCAATACCAAAAGTAACGGTAATCTGCTTGTTGAAAGAACCAACGCGGTTTGAGTCGTAAGTAACGGGTATTTCACCATACTCACCCGGCGCAATCAGTTTGTTTTTTTCAACGTTTGGAGTAGTACAGCCGCAAGATGCACGAGCGTCTGTAATCACAATTGGACTTGCACTAATGTTTTTAAACTTGAAAACGGTTCTAATTCTGCCGTTTTCTGCGCCTTGAACAACGGTGCCGTAATCGTGAGTTCCCTCCGAAAATTCAACATTTTTTTTCTCTTGAGCAAATAATGAAACGCTAAGAGCCAAAGTTAATGATAAAAAGAAAATCTTTTTCATAGTTAGTACAATTTAATTAATTAGACATTTTTTTGTTATTTGAAAAAATTTCAAATACCATATAAATATAGACTGAAATTTTATGCAAAAGTATAAAATTTATTTTTAAAAACGTGCGTTTTTTAACTTTTTTTATAAACAAAATTTTAAGAACAGAAAAGGAGGCTAAAATAAAGCCTCCTTTCTTGTGGTGCCTCCAAGAATCGAACTAGGGACACACGGATTTTCAGTCCGTTGCTCTACCAACTGAGCTAAGGCACCCTTTTAAATTTGGGACTGCAAAGGTAATACATTTTTTTTATTCTGCAAATATTTTTGAAAAATATTTTTTATCTATATAAAAGGCTGTATTTCAACAAATTATAAGTAAAAATAATTTGAAAATTAATTTGAATTTTATTTTTTCTAATAAAAAAAGTCAAATTTATCAGTAACAAACTTCTAATAATTGACAAAAAAACAAAAGCAGGTGTCATTGCGGTTCTGAATCAAGTTCAGAATGACAACCCGCAATCGATAGAAAACACTTACAAGCGATTGCGGGTCAAGCCCGCAATGACACAATATGATGTTTTTATGTCATATATTGAAAAGTTTAATTTTTAAAAGTTCCCAATAAAAAAAACAAAACTAACCACTAACCATTAACCACTGACCACTATTTTATGATAAACTCTACTCTGCGGTTTTTTTCGCGACCTTCATCTGTGGCATTTGTAGCGATTGGCTGCGTTGCTCCAAAACCTTTATATGATAATCTTTGTGCTGATATTCCTTTGTTAATCAGCGCATTATAAACTGATTTGGCGCGATTTTCGGACAAATCTTTATTAAATTTGTCGCCGCCAATGTTATCTGTATGCCCAACAATTTCAATATTGAAATTTGCATTTTTTTTGAGAAATTTCGTTATTTCGGCAATTTCTTTTTCAGATTGAGGCAAAAGTTCAGCAGAATTAAACGCAAAAAATATGTTTTTCAAAATAAATTTTTCACCCTGTTTTATCGGCTGCAAAGCAATTTTTAAAGTATCGTTTGCAGGAAATATTTTTTCGGAATAGGGAAGGTAGCCCATTTTTTTTGCATTTAGCCCGAAATTCGGTAAATCTGATAAAAATACGGTAAAATCGCCCGTTTTTTTATCAGATAAACTTTCCGAAATTGTTGTTTGAGTGTCAAAATCAAAAATTTCCACAGCAGCATCAAGTTTTTTGCCAGAAACTGCATCAAACACATTACCCACAACGTAACTCATTGATTTTGGGCGAATTGAGTCGTAAAGTTCAAACTGATAAATGTCCAAACCGCGTTCTGGCTTTTCACTGTTTTTTGCCGAAATATAGGCTCGTGTGCCTTTGGAATTGACAGTAAAACCGACTTCGTCCCGCTCAGTATTTATCGGAACTCCGAGATTTTTTGGCTCGGAAAAAACGCCATTTTCGCGCCTCGAAACAAAAATATCTGAGCCGCCGAGCGATGGGTGTCCGTCAGAGGCGAAGTAAAGTGTCTGATTATCAGAGTGAATGAACGGTGCAAAATCGTTTCCATCAGTGTTTATCGGCTTGCCAAGATTTCGCGCATTGGAAAATTTCAGAAGTCCGCCGTCAAGAATTTCCACATCGCAATGCCAAATATCGCACCCGCCAAAATTCGGTTTTCGGCTTGAAACAAAGAAAAGTTCGTTGCCCGCAGGCGAAAACGATGGATTACTTTCCCATTCGGGCGAATTAAGCGGCGCGCCTGCGTGAATTGGGCGACCCCATTTGCCGTTAGTATTGATGCTGTAATAAATATCGCAACTGTTATAACCTTCGTTGCCGACAATTTCATAGCGGTCGCACGCCACAAAAAACATATATCGTCCGTCAGCCGAAAAACTTTGAGAGCCTACGTTTCCTCCTGCATTGAGGTCGTAAATCGGGTTTGCTGGCAGCCAATAATTGTTAAGATTGCGGCTTATAAAAAGTTTTTCATCTCTGTCATAATCTCCTACATTAGATACAGTTACGGAAAGATATTTTTCATCTGCCGTTATCGAAGGGAAATATTCGTCAAAATTCGTATTCACAAGTTCCAAATTTACAGGCGCAAACGGCAGCGTGTCTTGTGATATTTCTAAAACTTTTTGATATTTTTTCAGTAATTTATTTTTTTCGTTAATAAATTGAGAATCAGATATTTGCTCGATTTCATTTATTGCTTTGTCGTAATCTTGTTTATATTTATAATAAATTTCTGCAATTTTTATTCTTGTTTCTGCCTCGCGCGGCGCGTTGTTTTTGATTGCTAAATTAAGAATTTCTATTGCTTTATCTGGTTGTTGATAAGGGTTGATATTAGCCAAAGCCCAATATGCTTCGGTAAAAAATTTATCAATTTTTATTGCTTTTTTCATTTGTGCAATAAAATAATCAGTTTCAAAAACATAATGCTGATTCATCATCGCCTCGCGGTAGATTTTCACCGCTTTTTTGTTGGTGCTGCTTAATATTTCTTGCGCATTCAAACTGCAACAAAAAATAATTAATACATATAATATAATGTGTCGTTTCATAAAAAATTATTTTTTCTGCAAAAGTACAAAATTTTAAAAGAAAAAGTATATGTTTTTGAAAAAACACATACTCTCCACAAAAAACAACTTTATCTATTTTTTAACAATTTTTGTAAAAAATTATTGGGCAGTGTTTTCACAAATACTACCCAATATTACAAAAAATAACCTTTCTTTGTAATTTTCTAATAATAAATTTTATTATTAATTTTTCGACTGCAAAAGTACAATAAATTATTTATATTAAATATAATATTTTTGAAAAATTAAAATAAATTTTACTTATATTATGACAAAATAATTTATTTTTACAAATTAATACACAATAATAGATATATTTATTTTATTTATTATCAGAATACGAGTAAATTATTGTTAATTTGGCAATTTTTCCATTTTTAGTCTGATTGCATTTTTTTATATTACATTAAAAATTATAGTTTTAAATTATAATTTTAAATATTAGTTTATTATAAGAAATCTAAATAAAAAACAGCGATTAAGCAACCTGTCATTCCCGCGCAGGCGGGAATCTCCTTACTGCAATGTACAAATGGGATTCCCGCCTGCGCGGGAAT
>JAISKN010000087.1 GCA_031260925.1 Prevotellaceae bacterium
GGCTGTCTAAAAAGTCTTTTAGCACGCAGATAAACGCAGATAATCAATGTTTTGATTATCTGCGTTTTATCTAATTTATGCGAATCAGGGGTTGAAATGCTTTTTTAAGGTTGCATTCCTACGGAATGCAGGTCTATATTTCTGTTTTTTCTACCGAGCGATGCAATCCTAACGGATTGCTGTGCAAATGACATCATTCCGTAGGAATGAATCGCTCGGTAGAAATTAAGTATCACATTTTCAGTGCATTCCGTAGGAATGCAACCTGTTATTCGCATTTTTATTTTTTAACTTTTAACTCTTAACTTTTCCTCTGCTTTTGCCAGCGCGATATTGATATGCGAGCAGATGCAATCTTCTGGTATAATCTGGTCAAAATGGGCTTTCATCAGCGTTTTGCGTACCTGCATTGTAACGCCCGAAAGGATAATGGTAATGCCTTTGCGGTGGCTTTCGCGGCAAAGATTTTCGAGGTTGTGCAGCCCTGTGGAGTCCATAAACGGCACGCGGCGCATACGAATAATGCGGATTTTCGGCGGTTTTGAGGTCTGGTTCATAATGTCGTCAAACTTATTTGCCACGCCAAAGAAATATGGTCCGTCAATTTCATAAACGCTCACGCCTGCGGGGATTTTCAGTTTTTCCTCGTGCAGCGCAATATCGCTCTCGATATTCGGGTCGATTTCGGAACTGAAAATTTTGATTGAAGTAACATCGCTTGTGCGTTTGAGAAACAGCACCACAGCAAGCAGCAAGCCGACTTCTATGGCAACAGTAAGGTCGAAAAGCACTGTGAGTATCATTGTAACGAGCATCACCGCAAAATCGCTCTTCGGCGCGTTCCTCAGCAAAACAATCGTGCGCCAGCCGCTCATATTGTACGACACCATTATCAAAATGCCAGCCAAGCAAGCCATTGGAATGTAGCCGACAAGTTTGCCGAGAAACAGCAGCACCAAAAGCAGCGTGATAACGTGAACAATGCCAGCGATTGGCGAACGTCCGCCGTTGTTGATGTTGGTCATTGTGCGGGCGATTGCGCCTGTGGCAGGAATGCCGCCAAAAAACGGAGTGAAAATATTTGCCACGCCCTGCGCTATGAGTTCGGTATTGGAGTTGTGGCGGTCGCCGATAACGCCGTCTGCCACCATTGCCGAGAGCAAACTCTCAATCGCGCCGAGCATTGCAATAGTAAAGGCAGCGGGGAAAAGCATTACCGCCAAATCAAAAATCGTCTGTCCTTCGGCAAGATTGAGCGCGGGAATTTTTGGCGCAGGAATACCGCTCGGAAGCGTGTATAAATCGCCGATTGTTTGAATATTATTTATTCCAAAAAAATATTTTAACGCCCAAACCAAAACAGTAACAAGAATTATTGCAACCAAACTTCCGGGAATTTTTTTAGAAATTTTTGGAGTAAAAATTATTAATAAAATACTCAAAAGCCCAATGCTAAACACTAAAAAATTTGTTTTATCAAAATTATGAAAATAAAAAAGCCATTTATCAACAAAATTTGACGGCACTTTTTCCAACTGCAAACCAAATAAATCGTTCATTTGTGTAGAAAAAATGGTTATCGCAATGCCCGCCGTAAAACCGACAATTACAGGGTAAGGCACAAATTTTATCACGCTGCCGAGTTTGAAAACGCCCATAAGTATCAGCATAATGCCCGCCATAATGGTAGCCACCAGCAGCCCGCCAATGCCGAACTGCTGAATAATGCCATAAACGATAACGATAAATGCGCCTGTCGGTCCGCCAATCTGCACCTTGCTGCCGCCCAGAAACGAGATGATAAAGCCCGCAATAATGGCGGTTACAAGTCCTTCGGTTGGTCCCACACCTGAGGCAATACCAAACGCGATTGCAAGCGGTATCGCCACAATGCCGACAATCACGCCCGCCATTACGTCAGTGGCAAAGCGCGATTTATTATAATTTTTTAGGGTAGAAAAAAATTTGGGTTCAAAAACGTTCATTGTATTTTTTAATGATTAATGTTTAATTTTTAATGATTAATAATTTACGATTTTAGATTTACGATTTACGATTGAATTTAGGTGCAATCAAAAATAAATCTAAAATCGTAAATCGTAAATTTTTTTGCTGCAAAATTAATATTTTTTAATAGAATAGACAAACATTAATTAAATGCAATTTTGTAATTTTCACAAAAATGGCTAACTTTGCAAAAAATTAAGAACAATAAAAAACATACTTTCATTAACTTTGTTTGCCTCCGAAAGTGAAAAAGGCAAAATGCAAAAAAAAATTATTAAAAAAAATATTATGAATACAAAAAAAATTATACCAATATTAGCAGCAGGCATTTTGATATTTGCAAGTTGCGGACAAAGCAGCAAAAGCAACAGTAAAAGCAGCAACAGCAGCAGCACTACTGAAAATTTATCAACAACGGCAACAGTCGCAGAAGACGAAACGCCGCAACCTCCATTTCTTTTTGAGGTAATATCAAAAAAGGCGTATTTTTATGAAATGGGAGATGATGAAAAACCGCTCAAAAGTTTTGTTGTAAAAGGCGACAAAGGTGGAATCTTTGAACTTAGTAGCGGACAATTCGGCATTGTAGAATATACCAATGCAAAGGGTATAAAAACAGCAGGTTGGCTCAAATTGCAGGACTTAAAATTTTGCTTTGCAGCAAAAGAGGAGTTGAAATTCCGTACCGTAATATTAGATGAGCAATTTAAAGGCAGCGAATTGATTGAAAACAGCAAAATACAGATTGACTACCACTTGGTATTTACCTATCCTGCATATTATCCTGACAGTAAAATTCTTGACAAATTGCGAAATCAGATGATGATGGATTGTTTCGATGAATACGGTTTTTCTTCCATATACGAAGACCCGGAAGTGCTTCCATACAGGTATTTTTGCCATAGCCGAGAAGAACTGATTAACCCGCCAATAGACCCGGAAGACAGGGAGGAATATCTAAACGGTGAATATGATTTTTTAATTGAACGAACCTGCAATATAATGCGTTTGTATGGAGATTTGTTGCAATATTCAACTGGCTCATATACTTATACAGGCGGTGCGCACGGCTCGTATAGCACTGTGTATCACACATTTGACCTGCAAAGCGGAAAGCCCGTTTTGTTTGACGATATTTTTAAAAAAGAAAAAAAACAAGATGTAATAAAAATAATAATTGCCGAATTTTTGAAACAAAATGATTTCAAGTCGCTCAAAGAGGCAATGTACCAAGACGAGGAAAATTATGACCCAAAAGATAATATCAGAATAGACGAAAAAGGATTGGTGTTTCATTACGGGCTTTATGCCATTGATTGTTATGCCGCAGGAGAGCAGGATATTTTTATTCCATATAATAAACTACTTCCGTATATAAAAACCAATTCGCCATTGTATAAAATTGCATCAAAAAAATAAAAAACCATAACTACGAATTCACGAATTTTTTACGAAAAAAAATGTATTAATTCGTGAATTCATAGTTAAAAAAAATTATAACCCAAATGAAAAAAACACTATTATTTTTAACCGTAATTGCCCTGTGCGGCTGCGGCAACAAAACCCAAAAAAGCAGCGAAAATACTGTTGAAAAGCCAATCGACACCACCGTTGCAACAGCCCAAGCAGACGAGCCGCAGACGGCAAAAAAGATGAAATATCTCTACTTTTCGGCAGGCGATGCAATCGGTTTTTTTGATGACGGCACTGTTGCCGAATATATGTCGTGCGGAGAAAATGCAGAAAATTGGAAAACTCTTTTTACCCGAAAAGTGGTTGCCACATACAAGGAATTTCCTACATATTTGCTGACAGATAAAAAAATCGGCAAATACGGAACGAAATTTGAATTTTACAGCAAATATTATTACGGCAACGTAGAATCAGAGTGGGCAATGATGAATTTTCAGGACATTTACTATCAGCCGTCATCAATCACGCACTATGTTTTGCACACTGTTTCTGAGGACAATATTCAAGATATACGCGGCACTTGCTTGATTCAAATGCCTGTCGAAATAAAGCATTTTGAGAACGAAGACAGCCCCGAAGCCGAAGAATATTTGACAATAATGGACGATTATGCTTGGTTTATGTCGGAAACAATCGGCTATTTTGAACAAAAGGGCGTAAAAAATATTTCGCCGAAAAAGAAATATCTGCGTTTCACTTTGAGCGATGGCGAGCGTATCGTTATCGACAGCGATGCCGCGCAAAATAATGTCAAACCTGCTGCATTGCTGTACCGCAAAGGCGCGATGCCTGTTGTGATAGATATTGCAACAAAAGACGAGGATTTTGACATTTTTACAGATTCTTATTTGCAAATTGGAGAATATTCATATAAGCAAGGCACTGATTCAAAGCGGCTTAATCAAATGTTGTACGAAAAATGAAAAAAAATGTAATAATCATAAATAAATAAAAAGCGGTGTGATTTTAATAAATCTTACACCGCTTTTTCACTGACCACTAACCATTAACCACTAATTTACATTTTCTTATTATTTTTGTAACATTACTAATATACTTTTGCGCAAAATTAATATTTGCAAAAATGGTAAAGCCGACAATTACGGCGTTGAACTCGACATTAAAAAAAGTTTGGACTTTATCAAAGCCCCGAATTTATCGCTTGTGTTGAATGCTGCGGTTATCGGCAGCAAAGTGATTTTCGGCGAAAATTCTATGGAACACGACCGCCCAATGCAGGGACAGTCGCCATACATTGTAAATTTGGGCTTGTTTTACCAGAATGATAAACTTAATGCGGGCTTGATGTACAATATTATAGGCAGGCGCATTGTGGGCATCGGGCGTTCTACCTCTTACCCGATAACAATCGACAATGACGTACCCGATATGTACGAAATCGAACGCCACGTCATTGATTTGTCGTTCGGCTGCAAAATCGGCAAACATTTTGAAATCAACGCTGGCGTACGCGACCTGCTGGCACAGCCTCTCGTTTTCAAGCAGTTCCCCAAATTCAAAGATGACAGCGGCAACATTCAAACCCGCGAACAAATCACAAAAAAATACAAAATCGGGCAAAACTTTTCGCTAAGCGTAAAGGTGAATTTGTAAAAAACGGGATTAAATCTGAGGCTGTCTTAAAAGTCTTTTAGCACGCAGATAATGCTGATTTAATAGATAAATGCAGATAGTTAAAATACTGATTATCTGCGTTTTATCTAATTTATTGTTAATAAAAATCTGCGTAAATCCGTCTAATCTGTGTCATCTGTGTGCTAATAGAATCATTTGCCACTCTCTATTTTCTTTTGTTTCAACAACTTTTAAATTGTGTTCCGCCGCTTTTTTTTGCAAAATTTCAAAATCGATTGAGTAGAAACCGCTTAAAATTATTAATCCGCTTTCATTCAGCATTTTAGCGTAAAACGGAATTTGCTCCAAAAGGATATTTCGATTGATATTAGCAAAAATAATATCAAATTTTTGGCTCGAAATCTTTTCAATACTGCCAGAAATTAGATTTGCCTGCACATTATTTAATAAAAGATTTTCTTCCGCGTTTTTCACTGCCCATTCGTCAATATCAACGGCGGTAACGGTTTTTGCGCCGAGTTTCGCTGCCAAAATCGACAAAATAGCCGTTCCGCAACCCATATCAAGCACCGTTTTTCCGCTAAAATCAATTTGCAGCATTTTAGAAATTATCATCGAAGTGGTTTCGTGTCCGCCTGTGCCGAAACTCTGTTTTGGATTGATAATTATTTCATAATCAACATTTTCTGCGATTTTGTGATTTGAGCCGCGAATACAAACTTTATTTTCAATAAAAACAGGCTGAAATGAGTTTTGTTCCCAAATCTCATTCCAATTTTTGTTTTCCAATTTTTGAAACTGAAATTTTATTTCTGCCTCAAACGGCAGATTTTCAACAGTTTGGCGCACAATATTTTCGTCAAAAATATTTTCTGGGCAATAACCGACCAGCCCAAGCGAAGTCTGCTCAAAACCGTCAAAGCCGATTTCTGCCAGATTGTGCATAAAAATATCTTTTATAAAGTCCTCACAATCAACAAGAAACGAGGTGCGAATGTAGTTCATTTTTATTAGAGTTTAAAATTATTTTGTCCATTTTCTTATTTTTCTCCAAATAATTTGAGTTAAAAAATGCGGCAGCCTGTGCGTAAAAAATATTGCAAGATAATTGATAAAACCGCCTGCGATGTACTGTTTTTTGCCTTTAAATAGTTGATTTATAGCCTTTTTTGCGAGTTTTTCAGGCTGGATTATTATTCCAAGTTTGATGCCGAGTTTTTGATATTTTTCTGATAGATTGTAAAGTCCTGTGGCAACTGCGCCAGGGCAAACGGCAAGCACTTTTACGTTGTCGTCAAAAAATTCTTCGCGGATAGCGAGCGAAAAATTGCGCATAAAGGCTTTTGTCGGTCCGTAAATGCTGATAGTAGGCAGTTTCATCCACGCCGCCATTGACGACATATTAAGAATGTGTCCGCTTTGTCTTTTTTGCATCTGCCCGCCAAAAAGTTTGCAGAGTAGGGCAGGGGTAACAACGTGCAGGTAGAGCATTGCGCTAACTCTCTTAATATCAACATCATACATCGGTTTAAAAAAGAACATTCCTGCGTTGTTGATAAGAATTTCGATTTCAAAATCGTTTGAGTTGCAAAAATCAAAAACTTCCTGCGCTGCTGTTTCACGCGCCAAATCAATAAAAAGCGTTGCGGTTTGTACGCCGTAACGTTCGGAAATCTCTGCTGCCAAATCGTCTAATTGCTGCTGTTGGTTGCTGACTAACAGCAAGTTATAATGCAATTCTGCGAGCCGTTTTGAATATGCAAGTCCGATGCCAGAACTCGCGCCTGTGATTAATGCAAATTTTTTCATAAGTTATAAAGATTAAAGAACAAAGACAGACAAAAATATTTTTATCAAAACCTGATTTATACCTGATTTTTCTTACTAAGGTTGTTTTTTTGGTTAATAATTTTTTTGAGGTGCTATTAGTTTAAAAAAATTATTAAGATAATAGAAAAACAATTAAATAACCAGAATAAAATGAAGCAACCTGTCATTCCCGCGCAGGCGGGAATCTCCTTATTGCAATGTATAAATGGGATTCCCGCCTGCGCGGGAAT